>DATMXU010000200.1:0-7960 GCA_035562355.1 Pseudoflavonifractor sp. | reverse complement strand
GCTTTGCCCAGGAGGAGCATGCACAGGCGGGACTGGCCGATGCCGCCGCCGATGGTGAGGGGCAGCTTGTCCTCCAGAAGGAGCTTGTGGAAGGAGAGGGCGCGGCGGTCGTTGCACCCGGCGGCGGTGAGCTGGCGGTCCAAGACCTCGGGAGAGACCCGGATGCCCATGGAGGAGATCTCAAAGGCCCGCTCTAAAACAGGGTTCCAGAGGAGGATGTCTCCGTTCAGGGTCCAGTCGTCATAGTCGGGGGCCCGGCCGTCGTGGGGCTTGCCCGAGGTGAGGGGGCCGCCGATGCCCATGAGGAAGGTGGTGGGGTGCTCCTTCACCCAGGCGTCCTCCCGCTCCTTGGGCGTGAGGCCGGGGCACCTATCCTCCAGCTCCTGGGTGGTGACAAAGCTCACGTCGCCGCTGACGGGAGGGAGGGCAGTGAGCTGGGGGAAGACTGAGCGCAGGGTCTCCTGGGTCTGGCATACGGCGCGGAGGATGGTGCGCACCGTATCCTTTAAATACTCCTCAGTCCGGTCCCGGGGCGCGATGACCTTCTCCCAGTCCCACTGGTCCACGTAGATGGAGTGGAGGTTGTCGGGGGCCTCGTCCCGGCGGATGGCGTTCATGTTGGTGTACAGCCCCTCGCCCACCGAGAACTGGTAGCGGTAGAGGGCCATGCGTTTCCACTTGGCCAGGGAATGGACCACCTGGGCGTCCCGCCCGGCGGCGGGAATATCAAAGGTGACCGCCCGCTCCACGCCGTTCAGGTCGTCGTTCAGACCAGTGGAGGCCTCCACGAACAGGGGGGCCGATACACGGTGGAGGCGCAGCGCGCCGCCCAGATTGTCCTCAAAAAGGCGATTGAGCAGGCTGATTGCACGCTGGGTGTCATACAGGTTCAGGCAGGGGGCGTATCCCTGGGGAATGCAGGTCTTATCCATGTGTACCGCTCCTTTTTCCATACGGGGAGAGTAAAAGATGGTTTATTATACGATGGCCGGGAGAGAATTGCAAGGGAATGAACTTCAACTTTCGCCCTGGCATGAAAACACCGGAGGAGGCTGCGGCAATGGGGGAAATTCCAGTCGATATACTTTCCCGAAAATGGGAAAATAAGGTGCATTCAAGCTTGCAATTTATAGAAAATCGTGGCATAATTGAAAACAATAAGATGGAAGGGGGAAGAACCATAAAAAGAGTGGGAAAGATTCTTCTCTGCCTTGCCGCTGCCGTACTGATCATAGGCGCGGCTCTCATGGTCTGGCAGTGGAACAACATAAATGCCCTTCGATATGCCGCTACCATGGACCAGGACTCCGTCAATGACAGTATCGCCCGAAACGACCAAAAGTTCAAGGACGTGATGGAGCAGTACGAGATCAGCGAGTATACGTTCTCCAAGGAGGAGCTGGACAGGCTCGACGATGCCGCCGAACTGGAGCAGGCCGTACAGCAGATGCTGAGTCCCTCATCCCAGTCCAAGGAGCCGGCATCCCCTTCTCAGACCCCGCCGCCCTCTCAGACCCCACAGCCGGACCACGGCGCGGAGATCCGCGCCCAGATCGCAAAGCTGTATGTACTCAAGGCTACCTTTACCTCCAAGCTGGAGGGCATCGTCGCCGATACGAAGGCGGAGTTCGCGGCCCTTCCCGCGGAGGAGCGCACTGCAGCCAAAAAGCAGGAAATTGTCAAGAGCCGTATTACGCAGCTATCCGATCTGGAGCGGGACTGCGACCAAAAGGTGGCCGACACCATAGCGGAGCTGCGCAGGCTGCTCAAGCTGGACGGGCAGGACGACGCCGTTGCCAAAGAGGCCGAGGCCGTCTATATGGAGGAGAAGAGCCTGAAAAAAGCCTACTACATCAAGGAATTGGGTTGAAAGCCGTACTGAGTGTATCAAGTACTGCAGTTTTTATACGAAATGAGTAAAGGAGAGACAGAGGTATGAAGAGAAGGATTTTGAGCATGGCATTGGTGGGAGCTATGTTGCTTTCCGCCATGTCCCTCACCGCTTTTGCGGCGTACAGCGATGTGTCCGAGTCGCACTGGGCCGGAGAAGCCATTGAAAAATGGAGCGGAATGGGGATCGTGCAGGGTTCAGAGGGACAGTTCCGCCCGGGGGACGCCATTACCAGAGGAGAGTTTGCCGTTATCGTCGACCGCATGATGCGGTATCAGACCCAGGGGCAGAACGTCTTTACCGACTTGGATCAGCGGTACTATACCGAGGCGATGCTCAAGGCTGCCTATGCCAAGGTGTTCCAGGGCTCGGGGGGCTTGGTGAGGCCTAAGGACTTCATCACCCGCCAGGAGGCCTTTGTGGTGCTCTCCCGTGTGCTGGGTCTGGAGGCAGTCGCCGGCGACCGGGCCGAGCTGCTTGGGAAACTGTCCTTCTCCGATAAGGATCTGGTGCCCGATTGGGCCCTGGGCGCGGTGGTCGCGCTGAGCCAGAGGGGTGTCGTGCAGGGGACGGACGGCAAGGTCAACCCCTTGAGTTCCATCAGCCGCGCAGAGGTCATCACGCTGCTCAACCGTGCGGTGGCTGACATCATCAGCGAGGGCGATACTGATACGACAGGCGCTGACGGTACGGTCATCGTCAACGCCCCCGGCGTGGTCCTCAAGGACATGGAGATCAAGGGCGACCTCATTGTGGCTCAAGGTGTGGGCTCGGGCGATCTGACCCTGGAAAACGTCACCGTCGACGGGCGCATGATCGTCCGCGGCGGCGGTGAGAATTCCATTATCCTGACAGGCACGTCCCATGTCCAGACCGTGGTTCTGGAGAAGACCGACGCCGGCGCTCTGAGGATCGTTACCAAGGGGGAGGCCCAGGTAGAGGCCGTCGTCGTTGCCGACGGCAAGGACGATGTGATCCTGACCGGCGCCTTCGGCACCGCCACGATTGCCGCCGAGGGCATTCACATAAAGGTCAGGGATGCGAAGATCAACGAAGTAAAGGTAACTGCCCCCAGTGTTGTTCTAGAGGTAGCCAAAGGCTCGGAGATCAAGACCGTAGCCATTGAGAGTAAAAATGTGGCTGTTGGCGGCGAGGGCAAGGTCGAGACTGTCCAGGCAAAGGCTGACGGCGCTAAGATCGACGTTGTGGGCGCCAAGGTAGAGGTGGCCCAGGGTGTCACCGGCACCACTGCCGGCGGGAAGGAAATTGCCGGCGGAGAGACCGCTGTGGTCAAGCCCCCCGTCTCCGGCGGCGGGGATGGCGGCGGGTCTACGACTACCTATGAATACAGTTTCTATCTCACTCTGAAAAAGGGCGCAAATGAGATGGGGACGATGCTGGATACCGCGAATGCGGCGAGCGCCAAGCTGTACGACGACGTGTTGGTGGAGATGTTGGGCAAATCCGGCTATACCGATCTGGTCAGCGGAATTATGCAGGGCAAGCTGAATGCGCTCAAGGGTAAAACCTATACAGCCGACGGAAAAACCGTTGAGTTTGGACCGAATCTGGAGGTAATCGTTAATATCGGCAATGGCGATGTTAGTGGTTCTGAGCTGTATGGTAAACTTGATTCTAAAATTGATGCCAAAAAGGCAGACCTGTTAACCGAGGCCAAGGCGAAAATTGATTACGATGATGCAGCGACTAAGGCGGCATATAACGTGTTTGCCGAGGAGATCAAGGCCGGCGCGCTGCTGACTCCCGATGGAAAGCTCCTGGCCGCCGGGAGCTATACCTCGACTCTGAAAAAACTGTTGGAGACGGGCTATAAGCTGGTTGAGACCGCGGAGCCGGCGGCCGGCCATACTGAGGCGGAGCTGGTGGACTATCTGGCCGGCAAAATGAGCACCATTCTCGGAATTGACGAGACCCAGGCAAGGGCCATTGTGAATACCATCCGCGACCGCGGCGGTGACAAGAGCGCGTCGGCCAAGGAGTGGTATGACTCCGTGGGTCAGAGTGTCTCCGTCACTGTGGACAACGACATGTTGGACCGTGTGTTTACCGCTTATCTGCCCGAGGCTGTCGGACTGGACCTCATCACGGGCAGCTATACCGTGACGTTTGAGGCGAAACGGGAAGCGCGCTAATAAGATTCAACGGAAGAGGGCGCAGGGGGAAACTGCGCCCTCTTTTCATTAGGAGCTGACGTATGAAGAAGAAACTTCTGAGCACTTTGCTTGCGATGGCCCTGCTCACCTCCTCGGCCCTTGCCACCCCCGTTTTCCCGGATGTGGCGGCAGATTCCGTCAGCGGAAGGGCGATCTACAAAATGGCCGATGCGGGGATCCTGAACGGAATGCCCGACGGGACCTTTCAGCCCGGCGGAAGCCTGACCCGTGCCGCCTTTGTCAAAATCGTCAACTTGACCTTTGGTTATCGGGAGACCGACGACGCCCTGCCGGGCTTTCTCGATGTGCCCCAGACCCACTGGGCCTACGACCAGGTCCGCATTGCCCGGAAGGCCGGCTACATCGAGGGGACCGGCGGCGGAAAATTTGATCCGGAGGGCGTGCTCACCCGGGAACAGGTCTGCGTCATTCTGGATCGTATTTTGAAGTTCCGCAATCTGTTGGGGGACAAGGTAGAATTGATGGACCCCGTATCCTCGTGGGCCAAAGTCTCCGTGGAGAACGCCATTCTCTGCGGGGCCTTCACCCTGGAGGAGGGTGGAAAATTCCGCGCCACGGAGGCCATGACGCGCTCGGAGGTCTGTGTGGGGCTGGAGGGCTACGTTGCCGGCGCCGCGCCAGGCCAGCCGACCACCCCTGGCGACAGCGGGCAGCCGGGCGGCGGGTACACGGACGAGCAGGCCGCGGAGGAAAAGCTGGTGGCGGGGTATCTCAAAACCATGGTCACCGCCTTTGAGCGCAAGGATCTGGATGCCATCTCCACCTACCCCGCAGTAAAGACCAACCTGACCACCCTCATGCGCACCATGAAGGAGGCCCTTGCCGCCCGGGAGGGGGGGGCTTTTCTCACGCGGGATTACATTAACGAGCACTATAGCGCGACCATCCGCTCTTTTGTCAAGGCGTACCAGGCCATGACGAAGGATGAAAAGGACAATGCCAAGGGCATCATCTCCGGGCTTGACCTGTATCCCGACGAAATCCAGAAGGTCATGGACTATTTTGAAGTGGACATGAAATAAAAGATCCGGTCAGCCCCACCGCGTCTGCGGGGAGGGGGCATTCGGCGGTTTAAGAGCCCCGCTTTACCGCGCGGCACATGGGCTGAGCGCTTGAGTTTTTTGCACAAATATAGTAAAATATAGCCGCTGCCTGTAATTTGATGATAGAGGCGTGGGCACAGATCGTCCCCAATAGCGGCGAACTAGAAACACGATTCGAGCTGGCGACGCAGCTAGAACAGGGAGAGAGAAATGAATAAAACAGAGAATGGAATGGATATCGAGCTGGATCTCATGGAAGTCCTTCTGATCCTGATAAAAAAGATATGGATCATTTTAGCCTGTACGGTGGCGGTAGGCCTGGGGGCGTTCCTGATCTCCAGATTTCTCATCACGCCGCAGTACACAGCGTCCATTTCTATGTATGTGTATAACGGAGAAAAGCGCACGGACCAGCTGATTACGGCCTCCGACCTCAGTACATCGCAGAAACTGGTTCAGACTTACATCGTGGTTCTGACCAGCAACACGGTGCTCGAGCGCGTATCCAGTCAACTGGACCATGCGTATACAACGGATGAGCTAAGGGATATGATTGAGGCCTCCTCCATCTCCAATACCGAGGCGTTTGGGGTGACGGTGACCAACCCGGACCCAGCCGCCGCCCAAAAAATCGCCAATACGATCGCTGAATTTGCGCCGGATGAGATCATCCGGGTGGTAAAGGCCGGAGGGGTAGAGGTCATTGATTACGCGGTGCTGCCCGATAAGCCGTCTTCCCCTCACAGTATGCGCAACGGGGCGATAGGCGCGCTGCTGGGACTCGTCCTCTCCTCGCTGCTGGTCGTCGTGCTGGCGCTGCTGGATACGACTATTCGGAGCGAGGAGGATTTGACCAATAAATTTGATTTGCCCGTTCTAGGTGTGATTCCGTCCCTGACGGCAAATAAAGGCGATGGAGGGTATAGCCGCTATGGACGTTACGCAAATTGAGACGCAACAGGCGGTTTCCCTGCTGAAGGGGGAGCCGTCAGGTAAGAAACGGAGACTATTTTCAGGGAAGAGAGCAAAACGCGCCCTGGAGGACGATATCGACCTCAGAGGAGAGTCCCTGTTGAGTGAGGAGAGCTCCTTCGCCGTAGTGGAGGCGTACCGGTCGGCCCGGACCAATTTGCTCTTCACCAAGGTGGGGGAGGGCTGCCAGAAGATCGTCTTTACCAGCACTCAGCCTTCCGAGGGGAAAAGCATCAACTGTGCAAACCTCGCCGCCACCGTGGCTCAAAATGGGAAAAGGGTCCTGCTCATTGACGCGGATCTTCGCTGTCCGGTGATCCATCAGATCTTCAATCTGCCCAATCAAAGCGGCCTGTCCGAGACTCTGGCGGGGATGAATGAGGGGGAGAAAACGCCCTTTTCCAGCACGGCGTTTCCAAATTTGTATGTCATGACTGCCGGCAGGATTCCTCCCAATCCGGCGGAGCTCTTATCCTCGAAAAGAATGCCAGAGCTGCTTGAGTCTCTGTCCGGGAGCTTTGACTATATTATGATCGATACTCCGCCGTTATCGGTCGTCACCGACGCAGCCGTATTGTCCGAGATTGTGCACGGCTTTATTTTGGTGGTCCGGGCGGGCCACGTACCTGCGGAAGGCGTGCGAACCACAGTCGCAAGGCTGGAACGGGTGGGGGCGAATATTCTCGGCTTTTTGCTCAACGACGTGGGTACTTCAGCCGGAGGCTATCAATATGGCCGGTATAAGGGCTATGGCAGATACGGGAGTAAACACGCAAAAGGGGAGTAGCAGGAAAGCAGGGCAGGGGGGATTGGCAAAATGAATGGCGGCCGGATAGATTTTCATGCGCATGTTTTGCCGGGAGCAGACCATGGAAGCGATTCGGTGGAGACCTCCCTCTTTCAACTTGCTCAGGCGGCGAGGGCGGGGGTATCCACCATTGTGGCAACGCCCCATTTCTATCCGCATAAGTATCGGAATGTGGAAGAATTTTTAAAGCGGCGGCAGGAGAGCCTTGCGGCGCTCCAGGGGGCCTACAGGGGCGATATTTCCATCTTGCCCGCGGCTGAGGTGCTGCTCTGTGAGGGAATCGAGCACCTGCCGGAGCTGGAAAAGCTCTGCATATCCAATACCCGCACCATTTTGATCGAGATGCCGATGACGAGCTGGTCCCAGCGGCACATAGACACCCTGTTTGCCATAAGGCAGGAGTGCGGGCTAAGAGTGGTCCTTGCGCATGTGGACCGCTACCCATATGACCAGATCGGGAAGCTGCTGAGAAAGGGCCTGCTTGGCCAGATCAACGCCGAGAACATCTGCAGGCTCACCGTGCGCCGCCGCTATCTGGAGCTGGCGGGGGAACCGTGCATCGTCGCGCTGGGGAGCGATATCCACCAAAAAGACCCCGCCTATGAGAAGTTCAGTAAGGCGATAGCGCTTTTGGGGCAGACGGCGCAGCCGCTCATGCAGCGCTCGGCGCAGATGCTCTGTTAAGCAGGCAACTAGAGGACCAGACTTTCGACAGACTCATGGGCCGGCGGAGGTAATATGAAAAGAAGATGGTCGGGCGTCTTCGTTATTTTAATCATTTGCTTTATCTGGGGCAATTCTCTCATGCCGGCAAGGATATCCAAGGAGTTTAGTAATTTTGTGAGGGATATCCTCAACGCCGTCTTTTTCAGCGCACATGATTCCGCCGGGATCAAGGGAACCGCCGTACTGCGCAAGATCGCTCACGCCACTGAGTTTGCGGCTCTGGGGGTCGCGGCCGCGCTGTTCGTAAAAAGGCATTGGAAACGGCGGATCGCTACCCTCCTCCTGTGGGGAATCATGGTTGCGCTGGTCGACGAGACCATCCAGA
>DATMXU010000199.1:0-8379 GCA_035562355.1 Pseudoflavonifractor sp. | reverse complement strand
GAAAATGCCTTTATCTACCTGAATATTGGGGGCTGAATGCCTCGTATCATCCGTCTACTTAATTCTATTAATCCTATTGGCGGCCCTTGAAAAAATCTAACTTTAACCCCCTGTGAATTTTAAAATCGACTGTTTGTAAGCTTAACCTACACCCCGTTTCCAGGCAGGCTCATAGCGTACCATTTAAATTCCACACATTTGGGGGCCAACACCGTATGATGAGCTAGGGAGCTGGTTTGCATTCCTCTACCATCATGTACGGAAGGAGCCCCCGGAGCTATGATTGTACAAGTAAATAATGTTGACCTGACATACCAGGCGCCGGATGGAGAAATAGATGCACTGCGCGGGATCGATTTCGAAATTTCCGACGGAGAATTTGTCAGTATTGTGGGGCCGTCAGGATGCGGCAAATCCACCTTACTGTCAGTAATTGCCGGGCTTGAGCCGGCCTCGGCAGGTTCGGTATACGTAGATGGCGATGTAGTGACTGCGCCATCACCCAAAATTGGCTATATGCCTCAGAAAGACCAGTTGTTTCCATGGAGAACCATTTGGGCCAACGTTACCCTAGGGCTGGAGCTACAGCATCAAAACACGGCGGAACGTCAAGCGTACGTCCATGAACTCTTGGCGCGCTATGGGCTGAGCGAATTCATCCAAAAAATACCGTCTCAGCTGTCTGGAGGCATGCGTCAACGGTGTGCATTAATCAGAACACTGGCAACAGACCCAAGAATACTACTGCTGGACGAACCGTTTTCAGCTCTCGATTACCAGACAAGGCTGTCTGTCTCTACCGATATCTATACCATTATCCGCCAGGAACGTAAAACAGCTCTGCTGGTTACCCACGATATCTCTGAAAGTATAAGTCTCTCCGATCGAATTATTGTTTTATGTAAAAGGCCTGCCGCTGTAAAAGCAATCCACAGTCTTGAAGATCTAAGGGGAATTTCCCCTATGCAGCGGCGGGATCATCCTGCATTCCGAACGTATTTTAACACCATTTGGAGGGAGTTGGATATCAATGTCTGAGTCTTCCGTCTCCCTACAGCGAAAAGCATACTTAAAAAGGCGGAAACAGACGAAAACTGCTGTTATCACCCTGCGTATCGGCATATTAGTCGTTCTGTTCGCCGGCTGGGAAATCGCTGCGCGTTTGGGCGCCATCGATGCCTTTATTGTCAGCAGTCCATCAAGAATGTGGAATACCTTCATGAACCTATACCGGTCCGGTGACCTGTGGCTTCATGTGGGTACTTCTGTTATAGAGACCGTGGTCGGTTTTTTGCTTGGTACGCTAACCGGTACTGTGATTGCTGTCCTGCTTTGGTGGAGTGATTTTTTATCCCGAGTACTGGACCCCTATCTTGTTGTACTGAACGCCCTGCCCAAAACAGCGATGGGCCCCATCTTCATTGTCTGGATTGGGGCCGGGCCATCCTCCATCATCGCCATGACGCTGGCCATCTCATTAATCGTTACGATCCTTGATATGCATAACGGCTTTTTGGACACTGATCCGGAGAAGATCCGTTTGATGCGTACGTTAGGCGCTACTCGAGCGCAGATTCTATTGAAACTGGTATTGCCGGCAAACTTTACGACTATGATCAATGCCTTAAAGGTAAACGTCGGTCTGTCGTGGGTCGGTGTGATCATGGGCGAATTCCTGGTCTCCAAGGCCGGCCTCGGCTATCTGATCGTCTATGGCTCTCAGGTCTTTAAGATGGACCTGGTCATGACAACGGTTCTGATTCTGGCCGCAGCGGCTGCGCTGATGTACCAGTGCATCCTGTGGCTTGAAAAAGTAATGAAAACGCATATGGGAGTGACAGTATGAAGAGGTTAATTGCACTAGGTCTGGGTATTGCACTGCTGGCAACCCTGGTTTCAGGGTGCGGCAAGAAAGAAGAGGTAACGAAGGTACGGCTGAATGAAGTAACTCATTCCGTGTTCTACGCCCCGATGTATGTGGCAATGGAGCTTGGCCTTTTTGCTGAGGAGGGCTTGGATGTTGAGTTGACGAACGGCGGCGGCGCCGACAAGGTGATGACCGCAGTTCTGGCGGGGCAGGCCGATATTGGTTTGGCCGGCCCGGAGGCTTGCCTCTATGTCATCAATGAGGGCCGCGAAGACTACGCCGTCATATTCGCTCAGCTCACCAAACGCGACGGCTCCTTCCTGGTTGGCCGCGTTGACGAAGACTTTACGTGGGAAAATCTCAAGGGCAAAACCATCATTGGCGGCCGTAAGGGTGGCGTTCCTGAAATGACACTGGAGTATGTCATGCGTCAAAACGGCATCATTCCCAATCAGGATGCCGTGGTGGATACCTCTGTACAATTTAACATGATGGCAGGCGCCTTTACGGGCGGCGACAGCGACTATGTCACCCTGTTTGAGCCCACTGCCACCGAAGTAGAGCTGGAAGGCAAAGGTTATGTACTTACCTCCATCGGTCAGGAAAGCGGGGAAATTCCCTACACGGCTTTCTTTGCCTCCCAAAGCTATATTAAGAACCATTCCGCCGTTGTGCAGAGCTTTACAAATGCTATTGCCAAAGGTCAGAAATGGGTCCAGGAGCACACTGCCCAGGAAATCGCCGAGGCTGTGGCCAATCAGTTCCCCGACACCAAGATCGACGTACTGACTTTGGTTGCCCAGCGCTACAAAGATATCGACGCCTGGAACGAAACCCCTGTTATGAAACAGGAATCCTTAGAGCTCCTGGAAGATGTCATGGAAACTGCCGGTGAACTGGATAAGCGCGTTGACTTTAATAAACTGGTAGACAATAGCTTTGCTGAGGAAACGCTCAAATAAATAGATTTTGAAACAATCTTAACGAACTGAAGAGCCTATCTCGAAACTGAGCGACCACAGCCAATCCTTCCAAGTCTCAGCAACTTGTTTGGATCGGCTGTGGTCGTTCACGCCCCAAGCGCGGCGTCCAAGCGTTTTGGGCCATTGGCTCAAAACCTTGATGCCAGGGCAATTTATTTGCCCCGAACAGATGAAAGACACCAGGTGGAGGCAGTGTAGCCACAGGAGCCCAAAAAGAGAGACACCCCAGAGGGTGTCTCTCTTTTTGAATCCCTGCAACAAAATAGATGCCGGTTGACTCGCCGCGAGTGCGGCGTCCCAAGCGTTTGGGACCATCGGCCCAAACCCTTAATGCCGGGCGGATTCACTCCGCCCGGGCAGATAAAATAGCCCCGGTGTCCAAATAAGAGAGCCAAGGACAAATGTCCTTGGCTCTCTTATTTGGTGACCCAGCGGGGACTCGAACCCCGGACCTTCGCCTTAAAAGGGCGTTGCTCTACCAACTGAGCTACTAGGTCATATCCGGAAACAGCCCGCAACATACGGGCAAAAAAATTGGCTGGGATGGCTGGACTCGAACCAGCGAGTGCGGGAGTCAAAGTCCCGTGCCTTACCACTTGGCTACACCCCATGATCGCAGGTCCTAAAGCGAAAGGCCGGAGCGGACGCCCCGGCCCTCTGCCTTAAAGTTGTATGGGGTGGATGACGGGACTCGAACCCGCGACACCTGGAACCACAATCCAGTGCTCTACCAACTGAACTACATCCACCATATTGGGAGGACAAAAATTTTGGTACGCCAAGAGGGACTCGAACCCCCGGCCTACTGCTTAGAAGGCAGTTGCTCTATCCACCTGAGCTATTGGCGCGTATAGGGCTACCGCCAGACAGCTCTCCGCACACGGAGGTGCGCCTCCGGGTGGAATCGCTCCCCACCCGGAGACCGCAGCGCGCCGCCGCATCCTGGAGCGGGTGATGGGAATCGAACCCACGCGACCAGCTTGGAAGGCTGGGATTCTACCATTGAACTACACCCGCATGGCGCAATAATACGGAGATTGTCAGCCTTAGAATGATAGCACACAGAGCGGATTCTTGTCAATACCTATTTGCGCCCGAGCGGCTGAAATCTCGTTTTGGCGTTCCCGCTCTCCGATTTCCTTACCCCAGCTCCGCATCGCAGAACGCACAGCAGTCCACTCCGCCGTTCTTCTTCACCAGGGGCGGGAGGTACAGATCGGTCTGGGTGATGCAGCTGGGATTGCGGCAGACCGGCCTTGTGCCGATCTCCACCGCGCCGGGGTCCATGCGGGGCTGATTGGCGAGATCGGTCAGCAGGGCCATCCGGGCGAACATCCCGTACCGCGCCTGCTCGAAGTAGACCGCCCTGGGGTCGTCGTCCACATCGATGGCGATCTCGTCCACCCGGGGCAGGGGGTGCATGACTAATAGGTCCTGCCGCGCCCGCTCCAGCTTGCGCTTGGTGAGGACGTACACCCCCCGGCACCGCTCGTACTCCAGCGGGTCGGCAAAGCGCTCCTTCTGGATGCGGGTCATATAGAGCACGTCAAGCTGGGGCATGACGGCCTCCAGCCCCGTGACCTCCACAAACCACATGTTGTTTTCCCGCATGAAGGAGCGCATATACTCGGGCACTGCCAGCTCACGGGGGGCGATGAGGTAGAACTTGATACCCTGGAACTTTGCCATAGCCTTGATGAGGGAGTGGACGGTGCGCCCGTTCTTCAGGTCGCCGCACAGGCCCACCGAGAGTCCGTCCACCCTGCCCCGGAGCCGGGTGATGGTGGTGAGGTCCGCCATGGTCTGGGTGGGGTGCATGTGCCCGCCGTCGCCGGCGTTGATAATGGGGACGTCGGAGTAGAGCGAGGCCGCCTTGGCCGCCCCCTCCTTGGGGTTGCGCATGACCACCACGTCGGCGTACCCGGAGACCATCTTGATGGTGTCCTTCAGAGTCTCGCCCTTCGCCACCGAGGAGCTCTTGGGGTCGGCAAAGCCAAAAACGCTCCCCCCCACTCGAAGCATCGCGGTCTGGAAAGAGAAATTGGTCCGGGTGGACGGCTCATAGAAGAGACTCGCCATCACCCGCCCACGGCAGGCATCCATAAAATGGGCGGGGTGGTCAATGATATCGCTGCACCGGTCGTACAGCTCATCCCACTCCGCCCGAGGAAGATCCCCGAAATCGACTAAATGCCGCATCTCCACATTCCCCCATCCTTTATCCCATAATGGGTCTTGGCCATTCGTCCGCTTATTTTTTTCGAAATATCATACCATAATACGTGTTCCCCGGCAATAGGACATTTGACATTTTTCCACCTTTCTCTCTTTTTCATGTACATTATCCAAAAGAGCCCGACTTTTTGCCAGAATCTTCGCCGCATGATTTTCAAAACGCCGCCCATCCTAACAAAAAGGAGGTGGCGGCATTTTGACGGACTATTTTTGGTTTTTCCTGTTCTATAGCTTTTTCGGGTTCGTGCTGGAAGTCTTCTTTGCCAGAGCCACCCGCAATCCGAAGAAGGACAGGAAGTGCCTCTACTTCCTGCCCCTCTGCCCGGTGTATGGGTTTGGCTCCCTTCTGATTTTGTCTCTCCCTCAGGTGGTGCAGGCAAGACCCCTGCTTCTCTTCCTCTGCGGGGGGCTCACCGCCACCGCGGCAGAATTTCTGATGGGTCTCTTTTACGAGCGCGTGGCGAAGGTGCGTTTTTGGGACTACGGCCACCTGCCCCTCAACCTGGGCGGGCAAGTCTGTCTGCTCTTCACCGCTATGTGGGGTCTGCTGGCCCTGGGTCTGGTGTACGGGGTGCAGCCGCTGGCGGCCCGGCTGGTCGCTCTGGTCCCCTACTGGCTCACCCTCCCCGCCGCCCTCTTCTTAGCCCTTGACGTATTTTTTACCCTCCACGTCCTCCGGCGGGAAAAGGACACCCGCGCCCTGCTGTGGTACCGCCGTATTCCCCGTCGGGAGACCCGGCCCCTGTGACCGATTCTACAGCCGCCGCAGCTCCTTCAGGGTGTCCTCGATGACCGTCTTTGGTAAGTACGCCCCGGCAAAGCTCACCAGCTGCTCCAGCGTTACGGTGCGGGACGCACCCAGGAGCGGATGTTTCATCACCATGGGGAACCTCCGCTGGAAGACGGCCTTTGCGGCCGGGTCGTCCAGCAGCTCCCCTACCGTGATTTTGTTGTCCTTCAGATCCAATCGGCTCACCTCCTCCTCTATTCTATGCGCGCACGCGCCGGGATTGCCCCCGCTCTCCCCACTGTTTCCGACAATTTCCTTGTGATTCCCCTACCTATCCGCTATAATAGGGCCGATAGGATGTGATAGTTTATGATAAAGGCAATTGATGATAAGCGCCCTGTCTTTGGCAAGGACGTCCATGTGGCTGAGAGCGCCGACATAGTGGGGAATGTTGCTTTGGGAGACCGCTCCAGCATCTGGTACGGCGTGGTGGTGCGCGGGGATCAGGCCCCCATCTCCATCGGGCCGGGCAGCAATATACAGGACAACGCGGTGGTACACGTCTCCCATGGATTCTCCGCATCCGTCGGCGCGGACGTGACCGTGGGCCACGGCGCGATCCTCCACGGCTGCACGGTGGAGGACGGAGTCCTGATCGGCATGGGAGCCATCCTCTTAGACGGCTGTGTCGTCGGGACCGGGGCTATCGTGGCCGCGGGCGCGCTGGTGACGCAGGGGACCGTCATCCCGCCAAGGACCTTAGCTATGGGCTCCCCCGCCAGGGTGGCGCGCCCCCTGCGGGAAGAGGAGCTGGCGTCCAACCGGCGAAACGCCGAGGAGTATGTGCACTTCTCCACCCAGCAGCTCCCCCCTGTGGGGTGAGCACTTGAAAAAACACAGAAATCCCTCCGCGCCCGGAAAGCCCCGCAGGGCCTTCCGGGGGCAGGTGCAGGGGAGCAGATTCCTTGCGGCCACCTATATTGTCTTGCGGCTGCTGGTCATCGCCGTTATGGTGGCCCAGTTCTTCAACGGCAATTTTGAAAACGTCTTTCTCTGCGTCCTCACGCTGATCCTCTTTCTGGTCCCCAGTTTCATCGAGCGGACCATCCGCATCGACCTGCCCGACACGCTGGAGGTCATCATCCTCCTCTTCATCTATGCCGCTGAGATCTTGGGCGAGATACGGGCCTACTACATCCAGTTCCCCTACTGGGACACCATGCTCCACACCATGAACGGCTTTCTCTGCGCCGCCATCGGGTTCTCCCTGCTGGATATCCTGAACCGGGACGACCACTTTTCCTTCACCCTCTCCCCGCTCTACCTCGCCATTGTGGCCTTCTGTTTCTCCATGACCATCGGCGTCCTCTGGGAGTTTTTCGAGTGGGCGATGGACGTCTTTTTTCATCTGGATATGCAAAAGGACACGGTGCTGCACTCCATCTCCTCCGTCATGCTGGATCCGGCGGGGGGCAACACACCCACACGCATCGATGACGTCGTCGACGTCATCGTGGTGACGGCGGACGGCGCCCGGCACTCTCTGGGCCTGGGGGGATACCTGGACGTGGGTATTATGGACACCATGAAGGACCTCTTCGTCAACTTCATCGGCGCGGTAGTCTTCTCAGTCATCGGTTTCTTCTATGTGAAAAACCGGGGCAAGGGCCGGTTTGCCCGTCGGTTCATCCCCCAGGTACTGCCGGACAAGCCGCAAATCCCCGCCGGAGCGGCCCGGCGTGGCGTGCATACTTTCTCCCCCGGAACAGATACTAAGAGCGGCCAAGATTGACCACTCACTTCTGAAGGAGGATTCATCCTATGAACGCCAATTCCAGCATCAAATGCTCCGTCGCCAGCTGTGCTTACCACGCCGGCGCCGAGAATTCCTGCACTTTGAACCAGATTAAGGTGGGCTGCACCAAGCCCGAAGTCGCCAACTGCGAGGCCACCGAGTGCGCCTCCTTCCAGCTGGGCGACCACGGCGCCTGCTGCAAGCATTAAGCCCAAAAGGGACAGGAGACGCCGTTATGGCGTCTCCTGTCCCTTTTGGGCCGACACCCGCCGCCGTTTTTAATTACTCTTTATTACCACACCCGTATACCGGCAAACCCCAGGAAGGCCATCGCCAGCAGACCCGCCGCCACCAGGGCCAGGGGAAGTCCCGCGAAACTCTTGGGGGGCTGCGAGAACTCCAGCCTCTCCCACACGCCGGAGATGAGCACAAGGGCGGCGGTGAACCACAGGCCCGCCAGTAGGCCGCAGGCCGCCGCCGTCCCCAGCGTCAGCTCCGCCTGCGTGCTCCACAGGGCCGCTCCCAGCACCGCGCCGTTGGCCGCGGCCAGGGGCAGGTACACGCTCAGCGCGGCCCACCCCTCGGGCAGGTACTTCCGCGAGAGCAGCCCCGCCCCATAGACCAGCCCGGCCACCAGCAGGAGGCAGGCCGCCGCCTGTAAATACTCCAGCCCCAGTGGGGCCAGGAGGGCAGCGTTGACCGTCCAGGCAAGGGCCGACCCGAGGCCCAGGGCCCCGGTGACCGCCAGCCCCATCCCCAGGACCGCCCC
>DATMXU010000198.1:0-3274 GCA_035562355.1 Pseudoflavonifractor sp. | reverse complement strand
GAGACAGATCCTGGGCGGAGCGGTGGGCTACTTTCTCCTCCTCAGCCGCTACACCCTTCAGTTGGGCTACCTGGCCGCCGACCTGGCGGGGCTTTTATGGCGGTTTCTGCTGCTTCCGGTGCGTGGCCTTTGGACACTATGCAAAAAAATCAAAAATTTTGTGAAAAATCACTTTCATTATCGGAAGAAATGGTATAAAATAAGTCAACTGCAAAGGGAAATGGAATTTGCCGCGGAGCGATCCACGGCGCGTGACAAGGGAGGTGCCGGACATGAGGATGAAAAAGGCGGGACTCGCCACAAAGCTGGTGGTGCTGGCCCTGCTCATCGGCCTGTCCATCACCCTGCTGGACATGAGGGCCCAGCTCCAGAGCGCACAGGCCCAGAAGGCCGAGCTGGAGGGCCAGGTCCAGGCTCAGACCCAGGTAAACGCCGATCTGAGCGACGCCGTCCAAAACAAGGACGACCCTCAGCGCCAGGAGGACATCGCCCGTGACGCCCTCGGTCTCGTCAAGCCCGGCGAGATCATTGTGAAGATCACGGAATAGCCGCCCCGTGCAGCCAAAATTTGAAGGAGGATTCATCGGTCAGTATGGAGTTAGGTGTTGGTTCTGTTCTTGAAGGAAAGGTAACTGGTATCACAAAATTTGGCGCGTTCGTCTCTCTGCCGGAGGGGAAATCCGGCCTTGTCCACATCTCGGAGATTGCGTACTCCTATGTCAATGACGTGAAGGACCATCTCACGGAGGGACAGGAGGTCAAGGTCAAGATCATCGGCATTGACGAAAACGGGCGTATTAACCTCTCCATCAAAAAAGCCATGGATCCCCCGCCCCGCCCTGCGGCTCCGGCAGGCGGCTTTAATCGCGCTCCCCGTCCCGGCGGCGCGCCCGGCGGCGGATTTAACCGCGGCAGCGCGGCCCCCAAGGAGCCTGCGACCTTTGAAGACAGGCTTAAGCAGTTCATGCAGTCCTCAGACTCCAAGCTCTCCGAAATGCGTGTGAACGAGCGTAAGGGCGGCAACCGCAGAGGCGGCGGCCGGAAATAAATACTTACCGATTGCGCGGCGTAAATGCCGCGCAATCGCCGTATTTAGACGGGGTTTCGAGGCGCCCTCCGCGTTTCCCATAAAAAAGGAGCGCTCTTGTCAAAAAAGCAAGAGCGCCCAAGGGGGTGTGCGCGGGAGAATGGAATGAATTCCGGCAGGAATTCGGAGCGGATGACTTGCATAAAGTTCCGCATAGTCATAATATACCTTTATTTCCCATAATTGTCAAACAGAACTTTTGTCGAAAAGGAGCGAATTCCAATGATTTTCATCAACGCCGTCGTCCACCCTATGGACGGCCCCGTCATCGACAGCGGCTTTGTGGCCGTGGTGGGAAACAAAATCGCCGCCGTGGGCCCCATGTCGGCTCTCCCTGAGGGGGAGTTTGGCGAAGTGCTTGACGCGGCGGGAGGCCACCTCCTGCCCGGCTTTGTGGACGCCCACTGCCACCTGGGTATGTTCGGGGACGGCCTGGGCTTTGAGGCCGACGACGGCAACGAGTCCACCGACCCCTGCACCGCCCACCTCCGGGCCATCGACGCGGTAAACCCTCTGGACCGCTGCTTTTCCGAGGCCCGGGAGGGGGGGATCACCACCGTCCTCACGGGCCCCGGCAGCGCAAACCCCATCGCGGGCCAGTTTGCCGCCCTCAAGACCGCCGGGCGCTGGGTAGACCAGATGGTAGTGAAGGCCCCCGTCGCCATGAAGCTCGCCCTGGGGGAGAACCCCAAGACCACCTACAGTGAGCGCAAGGAGGGCCCCGTCACCCGTATGGCCACCGCCGCCATCATCCGGGAGAACCTGCTCAAGGCCCGGGAATACCTCTGCCGGGTGGAGAAGGCCCAGGCCGACGAGGAGGAGGACGCCCCGGATTTCGACCCCCGGCTGGAAGCCCTCATCCCCGTCCTCAAGGGGGAGCTGCCCGTCCACTGCCACGCCCACCGGGCCGACGACATCGCCACCGCCCTGCGCATCGCCCGGGAGTTCCACCTCAAGCTGGTGGTGATCCACGGCACCGAGGGACATCTGATTCCCGACTTGCTGGCCCAGGAGGGCGTGGGAGTCATCACCGGCCCCTTCTTGGGGGACCGGAGCAAGCCGGAGCTGGTCAACCTGACCATGGAGAACCCCGCCCGTCTCGCCGCCGCCGGGGTCAAAATCGCCATCTGCACCGACCATCCGGTCACCCCCATCCAGCTCCTCCCTCTCTGCGCCGCCATGGCGGCCAGAAACGGGCTGAATGAGGACACCGCTCTCGCCGCCATCACCTCAAACGCCGCCGAGCTTGCCGGCATCTCGGATCGGGTGGGCTCCCTCACCCCCGGAAAGGACGCCGACCTGGTCCTCACCACCGGTCACCCCCTGGACTGGAAGAGCAGGATTTCCGCCGTGTTTATCAACGGAACGAAAGTCAAGTAAGGAGCCGGTTTCTATGACTGAAATCTCTTACGCCTCCATTGCCGCCGCTGTGGCCCGGCTCTGCCGGGAGGCCAACACCCTCCTCCCCGCCGACCTATGCCGCGCCATCAAGGCCGCCGGGGAAACCGAGCGCTCTCCCGTTGGAAAGGCCATCCTGGAGGATGTGGCGGAGAACTTCGCCTTTGCCGCCCAGAAGGGCCTGCCCATCTGCCAGGACACCGGCATGGCTGTGGTCTTTGCCGACCTGGGACAGGAGGTCCACATCATAGGCGGAGCGCTGGAGGATGCGGTAAACGAGGGGGTGGCCAGGGGATATGTGGAGGGGCTCCTGCGCTGCAGCGTGGTGGGAGACCCCCTGCGCCGGGAGAACACCGGGGACAACACCCCCGCTATCCTCCACCTGCGCCTGGTGGAGGGGGATACCCTCAAGCTCACCGTGGCCCCCAAGGGCTTTGGCAGCGAGAACATGACCGCCCTGAGGATGTTCACCCCCGCCGCCACCGAGGAGGATGTAGTGGATTTTATCGTGGAATCGGTGTCCAGAGCCGGGTCTAACCCCTGCCCCCCCGTGGTGGTGGGGGTTGGGCTGGGCGGCACGTCCGAAAAGGCCGCCCTCCTTGCAAAACGCGCCCTCCTCCTCCCGGTGGACCGTGAAAACGAGGACCCCTATTACGCCGCTCTGGAGCGGGAGGCCCTGGCGCGCATCAACGCCCTGGGTATTGGGCCACAGGGCCTGGGGGGCAGTACCACTGCCCTGAGCGTGCGCATCCTCCCCTACCCCACCCACATTGCGGGCCTCCCCTGCGC
>DATMXU010000197.1:0-12559 GCA_035562355.1 Pseudoflavonifractor sp. | reverse complement strand
AGGGCATAGTCGATCAGGATGTCTCCGCCGCTGTCACCCAGGGAGGAGCGCATCTTGCGGGTGTTTACCCCGATGGAGAGAGACCCGTAAGGGGTCTCGTACATGGAGAGATGTCGTCGCCCCTCCTCAAAGACCATCTGGGAGTTGACCTCTCCGATGCGCAGAAGGGTGACGCGCCCCTGCTCGATCTGAAAGGTGGTGAGGGTGCCCTCCAGACCGGTGAGCTCGCTCTCCTGGTAGGTCAGGGTATACTCCCCGTCCCCCTCCTTGGCGAGCAGACCCTCGGTTACCAGCTCGATGGTCTCGTCCTCCACGTCCTCGAAGGACTGCTTGCCCTTAATGGAAATAATTACGCTCTTATCCATGCTGAAACCCCTATGCACTAACGAAATGAGGGTATTATATACTATCCTTCGGCGCTTGTAAACCCTTAATAGAGGGTAATGTCCACCTGCTCCACATCCCCGCGGACATCCTCCCCCAAAAAGAGGGAGGCCAGGACGGAGAAATCGTCCACCCGGTCGCTGACAAAGTAGCGCCGGATGCCGGGGCAGTGCCCCTCATTCGCCTCCAGCAGGGCGGCCACCTGCCTGGCGCAGGCCGCGCCGGAGTTGACCAGCGTTACCTCCGGTCCCATGTAGGCGCGGATCACGTCGGCGAGCAGGGGATAGTGGGTGCAGCCCAGCACCAGGGTATCCACCCCCGCCGCCTTGACGGGGGAGAGGTACTCCTCCACCACCAGCTCTGCCACCCTGTCCCCGGGCCGGAAACGCCCGTTCTCCACCAGGGGTACCAGCAGGGGGCAGGCCAGGGCTATGACCTCGGCCCCGGGTTGGAGCCGGGCCAGGGCCTTCTCGTAGGCGCGGGTGCGGATGGTGGCCTGGGTGCCGATGAGGCCCACCTTCCCGCAGCGGGTGGCGGCCGCCGCCTCGGCTACCGCGGGGCCCACCACCCCCAAGATAGGGATGGCGTTCTCCGCCTCCAGCACCTCCAGCGCCGTGGTGGAGACCGTGCCGCAGGCGATGACGATGGCCTTTAGGTCAAAGGTGCGCAGAAAGGCCACATCCTGACGGGCATATTTGATGATAGTATCCCGGGAGCGGCTGCCGTAGGGCACCCGCCCGGTGTCGCCAAAATAGACGATATCCTCGCCGGGGAGCAGGCGCATCAGCTCCCGCACGGCGGTCAGTCCGCCCAGGCCGGAGTCGAACACGCCGATGGGCCGTCGATCCATGAAGAAGACCCCTTCCTTGTCACATACCCTACCATGATATTCGAAACGCCGTGAGAACACAAGGGAAATTTTTAATAGATTTATTCTCCGGCATGTTTGACTTTTTTTCATAATAACGTATAATATGGGGACAGAAGAAACAGCGATGGCAGCGGGGAGGTTGAGCATATGCAGCTGGAGCTGACGCCAAAGCAGTACCGCAGGCTTCTGGACATGGCCTATATCGGCAACTGGATATTGAACTCTACCCGTGGAGACGACCGCTTTACCGACTATGACGAGGTGGAGAGCCTCCTTTTTTCCAAGGCCGGGCAGGTGGGCATGGGCAAGCTCGCCGAGGTCTGGCATGGCGAGGTGGTGCCCTCCAAGGCCTTTGCCGACGGCGGCATTCATGATGCGATTATGGAGTACGAGAACAACGTCTTCTTCGATATCCTGGCCGAGGACCTGGCCCGGCGGGACATGGACGATCCGCCCATCGACGACACCAACTATGAGGAGCTTGCCAAACGCATCGACGCCTACATTGCCGAGTTCGAGGAGCACGGTACCGACAATATCATGGTGGACGTGGACCTGCCCGGCACATAGAGGCAGACCGCGCGGAGATATGGAGCCAAGGGGCGCGCCGCATTTTGCGGCGCGCCCCATTCTATTCTGGACTTCTCGCGCCGTTTGGCGTAAAATATTCCTATCATCCAACCGCGAAGGAGCAGGTAAATGGAAACCATTGTACAGATACTGGCCCGGGAACTGGGCCGCAGGGAAGAGCACGTACAGAATGTGGTAGATCTCATTGACGAGGGCAACACCATCCCCTTTATCGCCCGGTACCGTAAGGAGGCCCACGGTACGATGGACGACACCGTCCTGCGCACCCTGGAGGACCGGTTAAACTACCTGCGCAATCTCCAAAAGCGCCGGGAGGAGGTCAAGAGCTCCATCGAGGGCCAGGGCAAGCTGACCGAGGAGCTCTCCGCCGCCATTGACGCGGCTGTCACCCTGGCCGAGGTGGAGGACCTCTACCGCCCCTATAAGCAAAAGCGCCGCACCCGGGCCACCATCGCCAAGGAGAAGGGCCTGGAGCCTCTGGCCGACCTACTCTTCGCCCAGGGGCGGGACTGCCCCGAGCCCATCGTCGCCGCCGCCGACTATGTGGACGGCGGGAAGGGGGTGGATACCCCCGAGGACGCCCTGGCCGGGGCCAGTGATATCATCGCCGAGAACGTCTCGGACGACGCCGGCCTCCGCAAGACCCTCCGGGTGCTCTGGCAGAGCCGCGCCAGCCTGGTCTCCGCCGCCGCCGCCAAGGAGCCTGAGGACAGCGTCTACCGCCTCTATTACGACTTCAAGGCCCCCGTCAGCCGCGCCCAGGGCCACCAGGTCCTGGCGATCAACCGGGGCGAGCGGGAGGAGATTTTAAAGGTAGGCGTGGAGATGGACCGGGAAACCGCCCTGATCGCCATCCGCCGGGCCGTTCTCCGCCCCGGTTCTCCGGCCATGGAGTTTGTCCGCGCCGCGGCCGACGACGCGTACGACCGCCTCATCGCCCCCAGCGTGGAGCGGGAGATCCGAAACATGCTCACCGACGAGGCCAGCGAGGGGGCTATCCGTAACTTCGGCCTCAACCTCAAGCCCCTGCTCATGCAGCCGCCGGTGAAGGGGTTCGTCACCATGGGCCTGGACCCGGGCTACCGCAACGGCTGTAAAGTGGCAGTGGTAGACGGCACCGGCAAGGTGCTCGATACTGCCGTGGTCTACCCCACCTTCTCCGAGGGCAGGAAACAGGAGGCCATCGCCGTCCTTGCAAAGCTTGCCCAAAAGCACGCCGTGGCCCACATCGCCATCGGCAACGGCACCGCCAGCCGGGAGACCGAGCAGATGACGGTGGAGCTTATCCGCAAGCTGGGCGGCGGCGTGAGCTATATGATCGTAAACGAGGCCGGCGCCTCGGTCTACTCGGCCTCCAAGCTGGCCGCCGAGGAGTTTCCCGAGTACGACGTGAATCTGCGCAGCGCCGTCTCTATCGCCCGCCGCCTCCAGGACCCTCTGGCCGAGCTGGTGAAGATCGACCCCAAATCCATCGGCGTGGGCCAGTACCAGCACGACATGCCCCAGGCGCGTCTCGACGAGACTCTGGGCGGCGTGGTAGAGGACTGCGTCAACAGCGTGGGGGCTGACCTGAACACCGCCTCCGCCCCCCTCCTCACCCGGGTGGCCGGGCTGGGCGCCGCCACCGCCAAGAACATCGTCAAGTACCGGGAGGAGAACGGCGTCTTTACCAGCCGCAGGCAGCTTCTCAAGGTGCCCAAGCTGGGGCCCAAGGCCTTCGAGCAGTGCGCCGGATTCCTTCGGGTGCCTGAGAGCAAGCTTGTCCTCGACAACACCGGCGTTCACCCCGAGAGCTACGCCGCCGCCGAAAAGCTGCTGGAGACCTGCGACTACACCCTGGCCGACGTGCAGACAGGCAATCTCTCCGAGCTCCGTGACCGGGTGAAGCGCTATGGGGAGGAGAAGACCGCCGCCTCCTGCGGCGTGGGCGTGCCCACCCTGCGGGATATTGTGGGCGAGCTCTTAAAGCCCGGCCGGGACCCGCGGGACGAGCTGCCCCGCCCCATCCTCCGCACCGACGTGCTGGATATAAAGGACCTGGCCGCCGGCATGGAGCTCACCGGAACGGTGCGCAACGTCATCGACTTCGGCGTCTTTGTGGACATCGGCGTCCACCAGGACGGGCTGGTCCACATCAGCGAGCTGTCGGACCGCCGGGTCCGACACCCCAGCGAGCTCCTCTCCGTGGGGGACATCGTCACCGTCTGGGTCCTGGGCGTGGACGAGAAGAAAAAGCGCATCTCCCTCACAATGAAAAAGCCCAAGGGACTTGCATAAGCTCAAACCATTGAAAACCAAGGGGAGCAACTTGAGGTTGCGCAAAAAATCCCCTTTGAACCGCTGGGTTGGTGGTAAAAACTCCGGTGCTCTGGCAGGATAGAGACAGAGGAAAGGAATGGTGTTTACTATGTCAAACTTCTCCCATAATCTGCCCATCCTCCGCCGGGGCGCGGGGTATACACAAGAGACCTTGGCCGAAGCGCTGAACGTGAGCCGTCAGGCCATCTCCAAGTGGGAGAGCGGCCAGACCCTCCCGGAGGCCGCTACCCTTCTCACCCTGGCCGACCTGCTGCGCTGTACGCTGGACCAGCTCATGCGGGAGGAGCTGGCTGACGACGGCGGCGAAACCGCCGCCACCCGCCAGGATCAGGACGAGGAGGAACGGTACGCCCTCTTCGTGGACTACGACAGCCACATGGATCGTTTCGCCCGGATGATGGCGGGCGGAGTGGCGCTGGTTCTGCTGGGCGTGGCGGCGCTGATGGCCTCTTACGCGGTCTGGGGCGAGAGCGGTTTCATTGCTCTGCCCCTCCTCCTCTGCGTCGCGGCGGCGGTGTTCCTTTTCATCTCCGGCGGCATCGCCCACGGAGACTTTCAAAAGGCCCACCCCGTCCTACCCGACTTCTACGCGCCCCAGGCCATAGCTGATTTTCAGCGGGTTTTCCGCATGGGGATAGCGGCTGCCGTGTCCGCCATCGTGGCCGACGTGGCCCTTCTGGTCGCCCTGTGCGTCATCTTTGAGCAGGATGGTGTCGTCACAGCCCTCTCGGTGGCCCTCTTCTTCCTCGTCCTGAGCGCGGCGGTGGGCGCGCTGGTCTTCCTGGGCATCCAGCAGAGCAAGTACGACGTGAGCCAGTACGCCCAGGAGGCGATGCAGAGCAGCCCGAATTCCCCGGAGAGCCGCCTGAACGGGAGTATTATGATGCTGGCCACCGCGATCTTTCTGTTGGCCGGGTTCCTCTTCCACGCCTGGCACCCCGCCTGGGTGGTTTTCCCTGTAGGTGGGCTCCTCTGCGGTATCGTGGGGAATATACAGAAGAAATGAGGTCTTCCCATGCTCCTGTCCTTTGACCAGGCCGGCGAGGCGCTGGACGAGATGGCGGAGGAGCTGCCCCAGGTCTTTTTCCGGGACCTGAACGGCGGCGTCCTTCTCCTGCCCGAGGCCATGCCCGATCCCGACTTCCCCGACGACGAGCTCTACATCATGGGGGAATACTGTAATGACCAGATGGGCAGGTACATCAAGCTCTATTACGGCTCCTTCGCCGCCCTGGCCGAGGCGGAGGACTGGACTGAGGACGACTGGGACGGCGAGCTCTACACCACCTTGATCCATGAGTTCACCCACCATATGGAGGGTCTGGCCGGGGGCCATGCCCTGGACGACAAGGATGCCCAATTTATGGCTGACTTCCTGGCCGACCAGGCCGGGGAGGAGGAGTAAGGATTCACTACGCCCGCCGGTTTCTAATGTAAAAACTTACGGCATCCCACAGGCCATAAGTTTTCAGAGTGTCAAAAAACACCCAGGCGGAACATCTCGGAGGGAGGGATAGTGTGAAAGGGAACCGTCAGGGTTCCCTTTCGCGTAGGAAAACCACTTTTTGAAACTTCTTATGGTGTTTCAAAAAGTGTAGCAGCCTGTCAAAGAGGTCCCGTAGGACTTCTTTGACAGGCTGAAAACTTACGGCATCCCACAGGATGCCGTAAGTTTTTTTACGCCTCTTTTCCAGGCAGAGTGATGGTAAAGGTACTCCCCTTGCCCAGCTTGCTCTCCAGGGTGAGAGAGCCTCCATAGAGCTGGACGATATGCTTGACGATGGCGAGGCCCAGGCCGGTGCCGCCATTCTTCCGCGCCCGGCCCCTGTCCACCCGGTAGAACCGCTCGAAGACCCGGTCCTTCACCTCCGGCGGAATGCCGATGCCGGTGTCGGCCACGGTGATGACCACGCGCCCACCCCCGGGGGCGATTCTGACGGCAACCTGTCCCCCACGTTCGTTGTACTTCACACCGTTCTCCATCAGATTGAGGAAGAGCTCCTTCAGCCGCGGCGCGGGGACGGCCACTATAGCACGCTCTCCATCCACGGTGAGCGTGACCCCCGCCTCCCGCGCCGCGGGGAGAAGTAGAGCCTCGGTGGCCAGCGCGACTTCCAGCACTTCGCTCTCTCCGCCACCCTGGGGGATGGCCACCGACTCCAGCTCCGACAGCTTTAAAATGTCGTTGATGAGATCGATGAGCCGGTCCACCTCCACGCCGATCATGGTGAGGAACCGTTTCTGATCCTCGGCTCCCTGCACCATGCCGGAGGAGAGCATGTCGGTAAAGCCCTTGATGCTGGTGAGGGGGGTCTTGAGCTCATGGGAGACGTTGGCGGTGAACTCGCTGCGGATACCCTCGGCCCGCTTGAGCTCGGTCACGTCGGAGATCAATATGGAACAGCCCACGGCCTCCCCCTCAAATTGGCGGCCCGTGACAGGGGAGAGGAAGATGCGCAGGCTCCGCGCGCCGAAGGCGGCGTCCTCCATGTCCAGCACCACGGGGGTGTGCGCCTCCCGCACCTTTCCCAGGGCCTCCCGCAGGCGGCGGGAGCGGGTGAGGAGGGAGATGCTGCCCGCGTCGGTGTGCTCCCCCACGCCGAAGAGCCGCCGCGCCGCGCCGTTGATGGCCAGGACCTTGCCCCCCTGATCCAGAAGGATGAGCCCCTCGTCCATGCAGTCCAGGATGAGGTTTACCTTGTCCCGTTCGGCCCGGAGTCCGTCGATATAGGTCTCCAGCTGCTCCACCAGCTTGTCGATGGACCGCAGCAGGGGCCGTACCTCGTCGTCATGGTCATACCGGGAGAGCGTGGCCCGATCCTGGCCCCCGTTGGACACGCCCTGAAGCGCGTCGCTTACGATGTTCAAGGGCTTGAGCACCATCCGGGCCAGCCGCCCCGTCAACAGAAATGTCAGCACCAGGGCCACCAGCGCGGCGATGAAAAATCCGCCCAGGCTCCCTCGGACCAGGGCCCCGATGGAGGAGAGGGGGGTGGCTGCCCGCCCAATCATGCCGTCGTTAAAGCGCTTGGCGACATAGAGTAACTGTACGCGCACCGTCTCCGAGGGGCGGACGTCCTCCCCCCAGCCGGTGGTGATGGCCTGCCGGACCTCGGAGCGGTCCAGGTGGTTTTCCATGGCGGCGGCGTTGCTGGCCGTGTCGGCCAGGACGGTGCCGTCGGCGGCGATGATGGTCAGACGCTTATCGGGGGCGGCCTGGGCAAACTGCCCGGCAAGCCCCTCCGGGTCGGTGGCCGCCCCCTGGGCATCCATGAGGGTCAAGGTCTCCCGCAGGGCTTGCCGGGCGTCGCCCAACTCCTGCCGGTAGATGACCCACACGCTGATAGCTCCCGACACCAGCAGGGCCGCCGCCACGGTCAGCAAAATGGCTCCGATCAGCCGTTTCTTCATCGCCCTTCACCTACTCCATCTTGTAGCCGACCCCTCGCACCGTGGAGATGTATGTCTCCCCCAGTTTCTGGCGCAGGGTCTTTATATGCATATCCACTGTGCGGGTCTCTCCGGTGTAGTCATAATCCCAGACGGCCTGCAAAATCTCGTCCCGGGTCAGCACAATCCCCCGGTGGGAGGCCAGCAGACGCAGCAATTCAAACTCCTTGAAGGTGAGCTCCACCGGTTCTCCGGCTTTGCGCACCACCCGGGCAGCGGGGTCGATCTCCAGGTCTCCCAGGCGCAGGAGGGTGTCCTCCCCGTCCCTCATGGCCCGGCGGAGGACGGCCTTTACTCTGGCCTGGAGCTCCATGATTCCGAAGGGCTTGACCACGTAGTCGTCCGCCCCGGTCTCCAGCCCGACCACCCGGTCCATCTCGGCGGTGCGGGCGGTGAGAAGGATGATGGGTACGCGGCTGCGCAGCCGGTCGGCACGCAGACGGCGCAGGACTTCCAGCCCGTCCATGCCGGGCAGCATGAGGTCCAGGATGCACAGGGTGGGGCAGGGCTGCTCCTCCTCTGCGGCGAACATTGCCTCACCCGAGTCATAGCTGCGTACCGTATACCCCACGGACCGGAAGTAGTACCGGAGCATCTCGCGGATGCTCTCGTCGTCCTCCACCACTAAAATTGTCTGCGGCATGGAACTCCCTCCTCCCCACAAAGGGCTCCGTCCTCCGCGGGGGTCCCCTCATGGTTTTGATTTCTTGGCGGCGGGAAATGAGCTCCCGCTCGCCGCCGGGCCGCTTGGCCCGCCCCGCTGCCGCGGGATGTGTTATGACTTCGCCATCAGCTCTCCGGTGACACAGTAGACCGCCCACTGGGCGATGTTCACCGCGTGGTCGGCGATGCGCTCCAGGTACTTGGTGATGATGATAAGGTCGATGGCCTGATCGGCCTCGTCCCGGCTCTGGACGATGAGCTCCACCAGCTCGTGCTTGATCTGCTGGAACATGGCGTCCACCTCGTCGTCCAGAGCAACCACAGCCGAGGCGGCCTCCGTGTCCCGGTTGGCGTAGGAGAAGATGGCCCGTTTTACCATGTAGCCCGCCTTCTGGGCCATGGTGCGGATGTCCCGGAAGGTGGCGTTGCTCTCCTGCCGCTTGAGGAGGCGGGAGATCTCCGCGATGTTGGCGCACTGGTCGCCGATGCGCTGCAGATCGGTCACCATCTTCAGAGCCGCCGAGATGGTACGCAGGTCCCGGGCTACCGGCTGCTGCTGGAGGAGAAGGCGCAGGCAGCGGTTCTCGATGTCCCGCTCCATCTGGTCCATGCTGCGGGTCATGTCTATGGCAGCCTGGGCCGACGCGCCGTCCCCGGAGGAGAGGGACGCGGTCACCACGTCGATCACGTCCTCGGCGGCAGCTGCCATGTCGATCATCTCGGCGTTGAGCTCCTGTAGTTCCGCGTCAAAGGTCTTGCGCATAGGGGTACCTCCTTAATAGTAGTAGATGTGGTTGGAGTAGGCGGCGGGGGCAAGTCTCGCCGCGCAGACTTTCCTCTGAAGGGCGCTGCCCTCCAAATACCTGAGCATTACCCGAACCGCCCCGTGATGTAGTCCTCGGTCCGCCTGTCCCGCGGGACGCTGAAGATCTGGGTCGTGTCCCCGAACTCAATGAGCTCCCCAAGTAAAAAGAACGCGCATTTATCGCTGATCCGGGTGGCCTGCTGCATGTTGTGGGTGACGATGACGATGGTGTAGTCCTGTTTCAGATCGGAGATCAGGTCCTCAATCTTGGAGGTGGAGATGGGGTCCAGGGCCGAGGTGGCCTCGTCCATGAGGAGCACGTCGGGCTCCACCGCAAGGGCTCTGGCGATGCAGACGCGCTGCTGCTGCCCGCCCGAGAGGGAGAGGGCGGACTTCTTCAGCCGGTCCTTCACCTCATCCCAGATGGCGGCCCCCTTGAGGGATTTTTCCACAATGTCGTCCAGCTGGCCCTTGTTCTTCACACCGTGGGTTCGGGGGCCGTAGGCGATGTTGTCGTAAATGCTCATGGGGAAGGGGTTGGGTTTCTGGAACACCATGCCGATCTGTTTTCTCAGCCACGTCACGTCCACGTCGGGGGCATAGATGTCGGTCTCCCGATACTTCACGGTGCCGGAGATCTTTACGCCGGGAATCAGGTCGTTCATACGGTCCAAGGTCTTGAGAAAGGTGGACTTTCCGCAGCCGGAGGGGCCGATGAGGGCGGTCACCTGCCGCTCCTGAATGTCCATGTCCACGTGCCGCAGAGCCTGGTTATCGCCGTAGAAGAGGTCCAGCCCCCGGGTGGAGAGGATGATTTTATCGTCCATGGAAGATGCTCCTTTATCGGATAAGTCGCCGCTGGGCGGCGGTACTATTTCTTTAGTCTTTTGCCCACCAGCTTGGCGGAGAGGTTGATGGCCAGCGTGAGGACCATTAAAATGGCGGCGATGCCGAAGGCAACGTCGAACTCGGCCCGCTCCTTGGCGTATACGTAGAGGGCTACCGTCAGGGACGCGCCTGACGAGTGGAGGAAACCGTCGACCGAGAAAAATTGGTTGAGAGTCATGCCCATGCCCGCCGTGAAGAGGAGGGCGGCCGACTCACCCACAATGCGCCCGATGGCCAGAATGCAGCCGGTGACGATGCCGTCCACCGACGAGGGGAGCACAATGGTGCGTATCATGTGCCATTTTCCTGCGCCCAGGCCCAGGGCCCCCTCCCTATAACTCGGGGGGACGGTCTTCAGGCTCTCCTGGGTAGTGCGGATGATGGTAGGCAGGGTCATGATGACCAGTGTGAGGGCCCCCGCCAGCAAGCTTTTACCTAAACCCAGGAATTGGCAGAAAAAGAGCATGCCTACCAGGCCGTAGATAATGGAGGGGATGCCGGTCAGGGTCTCGGTGGCAAATTCGATAGCCTCCACGATCCGGCGGTTCCTGGCGTACTCGGTGAGATAGATGGCCGCCCCCACCCCCAGGGGAAGGACGAGCACCAGGGTCACGGCCACCAGAAACACGGTGTTGATCAGATTGGGCAGGATACCGATGGTGTCCTTCAGGTAGCTGGGCTTGGTAGAGACGAGCTCCCAGCTCACGTGGGGCAGCCCCCGGTAGAAGATGTACCCGATGAGGAAGATGAGCAGGGCGCAGGTGAGGGCGGCCGAGCAATAGAGGAGGAACTTGAGTACGGCGTCGTAGGCCCGCCTCTTGCCCGAAAGTGGTCTCATTTCCATCAGTATATCACCCTTTCCCCTTCTTTAGCAATCGGTTCAGTACCACGTTGATCAGCATGATGAACACGAAAAGCACCAGCGCGATGGAAAAGAGGGCCTGCTGCTGGAGACTGCCCACCCCGGCATAGCTCATCTCGCTGGCCACGGCGGTGGTGAGGAAACGGACGCTGGAGAAGAGGGACGGCATATTGGCCACGTTTCCCGCCACCATCATAACGGCCATGGCCTCCCCGATGGCCCGGCCGATGCCCAGCACCACCGCCGCGGCGATGCCGCTGCCCGCCGCCGGAACGCTGACCCGGAAGACGGTTTCGATATGGGTGGCGCCCAGGGCAAGGCTTGCCTCCTCGTACTCCCGGGGGACGGCCTTCAGCGCCGTCTCCGATACGCTGATGATGCTGGGCAAAATCATAATGGCCAGCACGATCATAGCCGAGAAGAGGCTGGCCCCGTCGGGCAGATGAAAGAGCTCCCGTACCGCAGGCACCAGAACGATCATACCCACCAGACCGTACACCACCGACGGGATACCTGCCAGCAGGTCCACCGCAGGCCGGACCACCGCGGCTACCCTCGCGGGGGCGACCTTGGCGAGGAAGATGGCGGTGAATAGCCCCACAGGTACGCCGATGACGATGGACCCGGCGGTGCCGTAGACCGAGGTGAGGATGAACGGGAGAATGCCGAACCGGGGGTCGGCGGCGGTAGAGGCCCAGGTGGGGCCGAAGAGGAAGGCTACCGGTCCGATCTCCCGGATGGCGGGCAGGCCGGAGAGGATGAGATAGATGCTGATGAAGAGCACAAGGCCCACGGCGATGAGTCCGCAGAGCAGGAAGAGGCCGTTCATAAAGCGCTCCAGAGCGCGGAATGCCCCCTTCTTCCCGGCCGGGGCGGCAGTGATTTCATGCATGGCGGGATGTCACACCTTTCACGTGCGGATACCCAAAAGCTCCCCCCAGCCGGAGGGCCGGGGAGAGTTTCAGGCGCGCGTTTCTTATGTTATTTGGACAGGGGCACCGCGCCGGCGGCCTGGATGATGGCATGGGCTTCCTCGCTCATGGCGAAGTCGAAGAAAGCCTGGGCGGCGGGGGAGAGGGTGGCGTCCTTCTTGGTGACCATCACGAAGTCGCGCTGTACGGTGTAGGTGCCGTCGAGCACGGTGTCCTCGCTGGGAACCACGCCGCCAATGCGGAGGGCTTTCACGCTCTGGTCCACTGCGGAGAGAGAGGAGTAGCCGATGGCGTTGGGGTTGGAGGCCACATTGGCGATCACGTCGCCGGTGGAGGTGAGTTCGTTCTGATAGACGCACTTGTCGGTGGTGCCGGTGATGGACTCAAAACCGTCCCGGGTACCGGACCCGGCCTCGCGGCCAATCATGACTACCTGGGCATCGGCCCCGCCCACGTCTTTCCAGTTGGTGATCTCGCCGGTGGCCAGTTTCGCGACCTGCTCTACCGTGAGGTCCTCTACGCCGTTGGCGGGGTTCACGATGATGGCGATGCCGTCCAGGGCCACGGTGGTGCCCACAAGGCCCCCGGACTCCTCCTCGGTCTTCAGCTTGCGGCTGGAGAGGCCGATGTCCGCGGTGCCGTCCTTGGCGGCGGTGATGCCCGCAGAGGAGCCGGTGCCGCTATAGTTTACGGTGACGCCGCCGTTGCCCTCCATAAAGGCCTCGGCCAATGCGCCCATCACCTTTTCCATGGAGGTGGACCCGTCCAGGTTTACCACGCCGGAGAGGGCGGAG
>DATMXU010000196.1:0-9916 GCA_035562355.1 Pseudoflavonifractor sp. | reverse complement strand
GGCGGGTGATGGTATACTTATATCATTATGGGCAGACATGGAGGCTATCTGGATTGAAGAGCGATCACATAAAAATATCCAAGCCCGAGAAACGGCCTTGGATGGAGGAGGCCGTGAAGGCTGTGCTGATCCTCCTGCTGGCGCTGGTTCTATGTGAGGGGCTGTACCGGCTGGGCATCGGCCAGCAGAACATGGGCATTGTGATGGTGCTGGCGATATTGATCATATCCGCCATCACCGATGGCTACCTCTATGGGCTGGGCGCCACGGTGGCCGGGGTGCTGATCTACGGCTATTTGCTTACGGAGCCCCGCTTTACCTTCAGCGTGTCGCACGGATTTTCCATCACCGTATGCATCATGCTGCTGATTACCCTGGCTACCAGCACCATCACGGCGCACATCAAAAGCCTGGCCAAAACCGCCCAGGAAAAAGAACGGCGCGCCGGGCTGATGTACGAGCTGAACAGCATTCTGCTCTCCAGCGGTGATGAGGAGACCATTGCCCAGGTCTCCTTGGCGTATCTGCACGACAGTCTGGGGCGGTCGACGGCCCTGCATGTCGACCGCGGCGCGGAGACCGAGCCCGGCTTTTATTTTAGTATGGCGGACGGGGACCTCTCTGAGAGCTTTTTCCTGGTCCCGGCTGAACGCCGGTATGCGCAGATGACCATAGAGGTTACCGGGCAGGGCGGCAAGGAGACAGACCCGGCCAGAAAGGTGTTCTATCTCCCCTTAGCTGTGCAGGACCAGACCTACGGCGCGGTGGGCGTCTCGCTGCAAAACGGGCCGCTGTCTGCGTCCGAGCGCGTCTTTGCCGAGCTTGTGGCCCAGCAAACCTCCCAGGCCCTGCATGTCCTGGACCTGGCCACCCGGCAGCGGGAGAGCCGGGTGACGGCGGAAACTGAAAAAGCGCGCAACAGCTTTCTGCGCGGGATATCCCACGATCTGCGCACCCCCCTCACCAGCATCATCGGGGCCAGCGGCACCTTTTTGGAAAACCGAGGGGAGCTTCCCGAGCAGATTCAGGTGCAGCTGATCTCCGGCATACAGGCCGACGCCCAATGGCTTTTAAACATGGTGGAAAATATCCTGTCCGTCACCCGCATCCATCAGGACAATATGACCATCACCAAGACCGAGGAGGCAGCCGAGGAGGTGGTCGGCGAGGCGGTGTCCCTGTTCCGCAGGCGCCACCCCGACGTGCACATTGAGATTAAACAGAGCGACAGCCTGCTCCTGGTGCCGATGGACGCCCTGCTCATCACCCAGGTATTCAACAACCTGCTGGATAACGCCCGTCGCTATGGCGGCAAGCGCCCGACCATTGTGGTGGAAATGGCGGAAGCGGAGGGCTTTGCCCAGTTTACCCTGACGGACAGCGGCCCGGGCATTGCTGCCGAGGCTTTGCCCACCCTGTTCGAGATCCAGCCCAACCGGGCCGGGCACAGCGAGGACGCCGTCCGCGGACACGGCATGGGGCTGTCCATCTGCAAGACCATCGTCGAGGTCCACGGCGGCTGGATCCGGGCCCGCAATCTGCCGGGCGGCGGCGCACAGTTTACCTTCGCGCTGCCCATGGCGCCCCAGGTTGTCGCCGGAGAATAGGAGACATAAGAGCCCCCGCCCAAAAGGGCGGGGGCTCTTATCAGCCTGTCAAAAAACACCCAGGCGGAACATCTCGGAGGGAGGGATAGTGTGAAAGGGAACCGTCAGCCTTTCCCTTTCGCGTGTAGAAAAACCACTTTTTGAAACTTCTTACAGTGTTTCAAAAAGTGTAGCTGCACACACTGGCAAAACCCGGCGTTGGACCGGCGCATCCCTAAAATCCAGCCAGCCAGCGCTCCAGATAGAGGGCGACGCCGTCCTCCTCCACGCAGGTGGTCACGGCGTGGGCGGCGGCCTTGAGCGCCGGCCCTGCGTTCCCCATGGCCACGAGGCGGGCCACGGAGGCCATGGACAGATCGTTATTGCTGTCGCCAAAGGCAAGGATACGCTCCCGGGGGAGGTCCAGCAGCGCCATGAGCCGGGCCAGCGCGGCCCCCTTGTGGACTCCTGCGGCAGTGACCTCTATCTCCCTCCCCTGCACCCAGACAGCCTCAATATCGCCCCGACGCTCCAGCGCCGGGAGAGCGGCGCAGAGCGTCGATTCCGCGGGGTAGGTACAGCCCAGCTTTTCAATGCCGGAGGTCCCGGGGGTGATCAGGCGTCCGAGGTCCGAAACCACCTCTCTGCCCTCGCTCCTATTAAATTCGCCCTGTGGGCGCCGGGCGTCCCGCGCCTCATCGAGCATATAGGTTACCACCCCCTCTTCCAGCAGAATCCGGCCTTGTAAGAAGAGGTTAAACGCCGCGCCCAGGGGCCGCTGGGTGGCGATCAGGTCCAGCACGGTCTCCCCAGCCAGCTCTCCGCGGAAAAGGCACGCCCCGCTCCGGCAGTCGGCCACGCGCGCACCGTTGGAGGTAATGAGGTAATCAAGAAAGGGCAGGGTACGGACGGCGGGCGGAATGATGCTGCCGGTCCGGCCAGTGGCGATGGCGACGGCACAGCCCTGGGCATGGGCGCGCATCAGGGCCGCGCTCACCCGCGCCGTCAGCTCGATCGCGCCCCGGGTGAGCGTGGTCCCATCCAGGTCAATCACCACCAGGGCGCGGGGCTTTTGCGCCGTACCGTCCATCGTCACAACTCCCTAGAGAATTTCGCCGTCGGTGGCGATACAGGTCTGATACCAGTAGAAGGAATCCTTGCGGCTGCGCGCCAGAGTGCCGCTGCCGTCGTTGGCCCGGTCCACATAGATAAAGCCGTAGCGTTTCTTCATCTCCCCCGTTCCGGCAGAGACCAGGTCGATGGGGCCCCAGGCCGTATAGCCCATGCATTCCACGCCGTCCTCCAGGACGGCGGTCTTGAGGGCGGCGATATGCCGGCGGAGGTAGTCGATGCGGTAGGGGTCGTGGATCGCGCCGTCCGGCTCCACCGTGTCGGCCGCGCCGAGGCCGTTTTCCACCACGAAGAGGGGAATCTGATAGCGGTCATAGAGCTGGTTGAGGGCAATGCGCAGGCCTGTGGGGTCCACCGACCAGCCCCAGGCGGAGGCCTCCAGGTAGGGGTTTTTCACCGCGTTGAGCATATTGCCGCCGGTGAACGCCGCGTCGCTCCGGGTGGCGGCCACGTTGCTATTATAATAGCTAAAGCCGATAAAGTCCACCCTCCCGTCGCGCAGGGCCTCCCGGTCGCCGGGCTGCTCGGCCAGCTCCACGCCGTGCCGCGCCAGAAAACGCTGCGCCTTGCGGGAGTATGCGCCCCGCACCTGCACGTCGGAGAAGTACCAGTGCTGGTCCAGCGCGTCCAGGGCCGCCCACTGGTCGGCGGGCTTGCAGGTCTCGGCATAGAAGGGCGGGAAGAGCATCATCATGCCGATCTTGTTCTCCGGGTCGATGCGGTGGCCCAGGGCCACCGCCTTGGCGGAGGCCACGAACTGATGGTGGGCGGCCTGGTAGACGGTCCGGTGGAAGTCCTCCCCGGGTGTGAGGCGGATGCCCGCCGCCATGGCCGGATTGAGGGTGAGGACGTTGATCTCATTGAACGTCATCCAGTGGCGCACCTTGCCCCGGTAGCGGCGAAACACCGTCTCGCAGAACCGGAGGTAGAAGTCCACCAGCTCTCGGCTCCGCCAGGAACCGTACTCCTTTACGAGGTGGTAGGGGGTCTCGTAGTGGGAGAGGGTCACCACGGGGGCGATACCGTACTTCAGGCACTCGTCGAAGAGCGCGTCATAAAAAGCCAGCCCCGCCTCGTTGGGCGCGGTCTCGTCCCCATTGGGAAAGATGCGCGTCCAGTTGATGGAGGTGCGGAAACACCGAAAACCCAGCTCTGCGAAGAGGGCGATATCCTCCCTGTAGCGGTGGTAGAAGTCGATGGCCTCGTGGCTGGGGTAATAGCGGCCGGGCAGCACCCCGTCGGTGTATGCGCGGGGTGTGCCCACCGTACCGGCGGTAAAGACGTCGGCGGTGCTCAGGCCCTTACCGCCTGAGCGGTAGGCCCCCTCGCACTGGTTGGCGGCCACCGCGCCGCCCCAGAGGAAGTCCTTTGGCAGCTTACTCATGGCGCACCTCAAATCCGGGCGGCGATGGCATAGCCCTCGAACACCGCCTCCATGATCTTACGGGGCTTTTCACAGTCGCCAATAGTAAAGGTGTCGGGGGTAATGCCGTAAAATCCCTCGGCCTCGGCCCGGTCCGCCCGCACGCCCGTGGCCACGATGACGGTGTCAGCGGGGAGCGCGCGCTCCTCCCCACCGGAAAGCCGGACTGTGACCCCGTCGGGCCCGATCTCCCGGCAGACGGTCTCCAGCAGGCGCTTTAGTTTCGGCGTCGCGTCCATCTTCTGGCGCAGGGCAATGCGGTAGAGGAGGTTGCCCTGGACAGCGATCTGGTCGGTCATCTCCACAATGGATACATCCTTGCCCTCCAGCTCGCTGAGCTCCAGGCCCAGCTCCGCGCCGATGGTGCCGCCGCCCAGCACCACCACACGTTGCCCCACCCGCTCGGGGTAGCGGATGGCATCGGCAAAGCCCAGGACGTTGGGCCCATCAATGCCTGGAATGGGGGGCAGGGCAGGCTTGGCTCCCACGGCGAGGAAAAGCGCGTCGGGGGCCAGCGCGCGCACCGCCTCCGGGGTAGCTGCCTCGCCCAGGCGCACCTCCACCTCGGACTTGGCGATTTGACCCAGGAGATATTTGAGGTAGGCGCGGATATCCTCCTTGTAGTGCTCCATCGCCACCAGGCGGAGGACACCGCCCAGCTCGGTCTCCTTCTCAAAGAGGGTGACGCTGTGGCCCCGCTTGGCGGCGGTGATGGCCGCCGTGAGCCCGGCGGGGCCGCCGCCCACCACGGCCACCTTCTTCCGCCCGGCGGCGGGGTATACCTCCTTGGGGATGAAGTCCTCGTTCCGGTAGCGCGGATTTACCGAGCAGCCCACGTTGCGTCGGTTGGTTGCAATATGGTAGCACTGGAGGCAGCGGATGCAGGGGATGATGTCCTCCTCCCTCCCCTCCTTGGCTTTGTTGGGCCAGTCCGGGTCGCAGATAAAGCTGCGGCCGAAGGCCACCAGGTCCACGGCGCCGTCAGTCAGGAGCTGCTCGGCCTCGTCCGGGTTCATGACGGCCCCCACCACCGAGACGGGGATGCGCACCTTCTCCCTCACCTGGCGGGCAAAATCGGCGTTGACCATATGGGGCTTGAAGTTGGTGGTGACCATGTGGACGTTGCCCTCGTGGTTGATGTCCAGCCCCGCCGAGATCTGCACCGAGTCGATATACTGCTCCGCCATCCGGACGAAAGCCAAGGTGTCCTCAAAGGTGATAGAGCCCTCCACCCACTCAATGGCGGAGACGCGCATATCCACAGGGTATTGAGGTCCTACCGCGGCGCGTACCTTCTCCAGGATGCGCAAAGGGAAACGGGCGCGGTTCTCAAGACTTCCGCCGTAAGTGTCGGTGCGGTGGTTGAAGAGGGGTGAGAGGAACTGCGGGGCCAGCCAGCCGTGCCCAAAGTGCAGAAACACCATGTCGAACCCAAGGTCACGGGCGTCCCTGGCAGCCTGGGCGTAGCAGTCGGCCACAACCTCCATGTCTTGTTCATCCATGGCCCGGACCTCCACGCCGTCCTCACGGATAAAGCCCATGGGGCCCCTCGCGAAGTCCTTGACCCGGGCGTACTGCCCGGCATGGAAGAGCTCCAGGGAGGCCTTCGCCCCCGCCTGGTGGCAGCGGCGGATGCGCCCCTGGGCCTCCTCCACCGCGTACTTGTGGAACACATAGGGCTCGTCGGGGCTGGCAAAGCTGGAGCGGCCCGGCTCTACGATGGTATGGCCGCAGATGACGATGCCGGCCCCGCCCAGGGCCTTCTCCTCGAAGAGGTCCCCGATGGGGGCGGCCACGATGCGGTTGCGGGATACCATGGAGTTGATTTTGACAGGGCTGAAAAGGCGCGGATATTTCATAAACAAATGCCTCCTGATGAGAGGCGGCGGAACGGCCAGAAAAGCCGTTCCGCCGCACAAGAGTTTTTATTCTCAGACGTTCTTCTGCGCGGCCCGCTGAAGCTGCTCGGTGGTGGCCTCCTCGCCCGAGATCTGCCTATCCACCATCTTGAAGAAGGGGAACCAGATCAAAGTGCTCACCGTCACCAGAACGACCTGGAGCACGGTGGACTGCCAGCCCTGGGCGATAAAGCCGGACACAAACTGGGGCATGGTCCAGTTGACCTCCACGCCGGAGAGGCGGGGCACCGCGCCGATCGCAATGGCGAAGTAGCTCAGGGAGGTGCAGATGATGGGATTGAGAACGTAGGGGATGAAGAGCAGGGGGTTGAGGAGGATGGGGATACCAAAGATCAGCGGCTCGTTGATGCCGAAGATGGCGGGGATGATAGACATACGGCCCAGGGTCTTCAGGCGTTTGGATTTGGCCGCGAACGCCAGCAGGAAGGCGAGGCCGAAGGTGCCGCCGATGCCGCCGGGCTGGCAGAAGATGGAGAAGGAGCTGGTGATGATGTTGGGCAGCGCCTGCCCCGCGGCCAGCGCGGCCAGGTTCTCGGCGCTGGCCGCCATGGTGAGGGGGGTGAAAAGGCTGAAGACGGTATTGCCGTGGATGCCGCAGAACATGAGCAGCGTGCAGACGATCTGCATCACGAGGTAGGCGGGCAGGGACAGGCCAAAGCTCTGCAGGGGGGCCTGGATGATGGTGTAGATGATCTGATGGAAGTTGCCAAAACTTGTGAGGCTGATGAGCTTGGCGAGGACCACCGCGATGACCATGACCAGCACGGCGGGGACCAAGGCCGCGAAGGAGTCCTCCACCAGCTTGGGCACGCCCTCGGGCATGTGGATGTAGATCTTATGTTTCAGCAGGAACTGGATGAAACGGGGTACGAGCCAGGCCACCAGCAGGGCGCCGAAGAGGCCGGCGTAGCCCAGCCACTGCATGGGGATATTGGTGTAGAGCTCGGTGGGCGTCAGGAGCAGGAAGGCCATCATGGAGACGGCGGTGGTGGTGATGGGGTTGATCTCCAGCATCTGCGCATACTGGTACGGGAGCACCAGCACCACGTAAAACGCGATGATGCTCAGCGTCACTGACTGGATATTCATCAAGATGGGGGCGAGGCCGGTGCTCCCCACAAAGCTCTGCCAGGCGGGGATGTCCAGGAACGCGCCCAGGCAGGCAAAGGAGCCGATCATGATGATGGGCAGCAGGAGCTGGAAGGTGCGGCCGATGGCGCTTAAGAACATGATGCCGGAAATTTTGTTCGCCAAGGGCATGAGCTTTTTTTGCAGTGCCTCAATAAATTTGTCCATGTGTTACTCTCCTCTTCTTACAGTTTCTCTCTCAGTTGGCAGCCACTGTTCAGCGCAGGGAGTCGATGAGGGCGATGGCATCCTTCAGGATCTTCTCTCCGTCCATCATGCCAAAGTCCATGGGAGGGATCACGGTCATGCGCGCGGCATATGCGGGGAACTTTTTCTTCTCGCCGTCCAGCTTGAAGGCGATCTGGGGTCCGAAGAGGAAACAGTCCTTTTCCTCCACCAGGTTTCCCATCTGGGACACGGGATAGGCGTTGATGTCGCAGTCGATGCTTTGTCTCTTGGCGTACTCTACCATTTTGCGCATGCACAGCCCGGTGCTGGCGCCGTTTTCACATACCAGAGCGATCTTATACATTTCTTCTCACCTCCTATGCAGAGCGATGATCTCGTCGGCCAGGGCCCGGACCGTCTCAGCTGAAGACAGGTGGTCTGCTGCATGGACCATAAAAATGGTCACGCGCAGGTCGCTGTTGGCGGCATCGTAGCTCAGGAGTGCCATATGGGCGGCGTGGCTCTTGGCGAGTGCCTCGTCGCTCTCTGCCAGGGCTGCAGCGGCTCCGTCAAAGTCCCCCTCCCTGGCGCGCTGGATGGCCAGCATCGCCTTGCTCTTCGCCTCGCCGCCGTAGGCGGTCATATTCATACACTCCATGATCGAATCCATCTTCAAAAACCTTCCTCGCGTGACAATTCGTATTTTATATCAGGCGCGGGGCTTGCGTCCCGGCGCTCTCCTGCGGTATCATTGTGCCACAGTTAGGGGTGAAAAAACTACACCCGGGTTCGCACCGTGAGGGTGCAAGTCCGAGTGTGGTCTTCATTTTAAGGGTATATTATAGTATAGCTACTAAGAAAGCGGGGAAAGCGATATGCGGGATATGGACCACGCGATATTGAAATATCTGGGCAGTCGGGACACCTGGGCCACCTCTTTCGCCATCTCCGCCTTCCTCAATGTGTCGGTGCGCAGCGTCAAGAGCTATCTGCGGGACATCTCCGAGATGCATCCCGGACTGGTGGAATCCTCCCGCGAGGGCTTTCGCATCGCGGACAGGGACTGCCTCGCCCGGCTGCTCTCCAGCCGTGAGACCCGTCTGCCCCAGACGGCGGAAGACCGGAAAACCCTCATCTTCCAGCGGCTTCTGCTGGAGGATGTGGCCGTGGACTTGGACGTGCTGGCCGCTGAGCTGTGCATCTCCCCCGTCACCCTGGGTAACGAGCTGGGGCGGCTGCGGGCCGAGCTCAGTGATTTTGAGCTTACGCTGAAGAGCAAGAACAACCTCCTCTCTATCTCGGGACCCGAGGCCAACAAGCGCAAGCTGGTTAGTATGCTGGTCTACGCCGACTCCAAGGAGTCCTTCCTGAGCGTCAAGCAGATACAGAGCTATCTGCCCCATTTCGACCTGGCGGCGGTGAAGGAAATTGTCACCCAGGCCCTCCATACACACCACTTCTTCATGGACGAGTTCTCCCTGCTCAACCTGGTCCTCCACATTGCCATCACCATGGAGCGCAAGCGCATCCAGAATACGGGCGCTGAGCGGACGGCCGACAGTTTCAATGTGGCGGCCCACATCTACGCCATCGCCCAGGACCTCACCCGCGAGGTCTCCGGCCGGTTCGGGGTGGACTTTACCCCGGCGGAGGTGCTGGACTTCGCTCTTCTCATCCTGACCCGCGCCATTGCCGACAATGTCAACGCTATGGGCCAGGAGGAGCTCTCCGACTACGTGGGTGGGCAGTCCATTGCGCTGGTCCGGCTGATTCAGCGCAGGACTAAGGAGGTCTATAATATCTCCCTCACCAACGAGGATTTTCTGGTGCGTTTCTCCCTCCATATTAAAAATCTTCTGATCCGCCTGGAGACCGGCGTCACCCTTCACAATCCCCAGATGGTGGACATCAAAAATACCTATCCCTTTATTTACGACGTCTCGGTTTTCATCGCCGACCTGATCACCCAGGAGACCGGCCTCCCCATCAGCGAGGACGAGATCGCCTACATTGCCCTCCACATCGGAGTGCTCATTGAGGAGCGCAAGGTCATCAAGCAGGAGGTGCGGGCCGTCCTGGTCCATCCGGAGTATTTCCGCAGCCGGTACGGACTGCCCGATCTGGCGAAACGGTGCGCTGCCATCTTTGAAAACAGCCTCCTCATCACCGGCGTGTGCTCCTCTCCCGACGAGTTGGACGGCTACTCCGACTACGACCTGGTCATATCCACCGTGCGTCTGCACTCCTATCTCGCCACCCCTTGGGTCCAGATCTCCAGTATGCTGGATAGCCGCGATGTGGAGGCCGTGTCCGCCCGTGTGAACGAGATCCTGCTTGACCGCACCAAGTCCAAGGTGGAGTCCAAGCTGCGCTTTCTCTTTCGAGAGGAGCTCTTCTTCGCCGGCGCGCCGTTCAGGGACGCGCACAACGCCATTACCGCCATGGGCGGCGCGGTGGTGGCGGGAGACTGGGCCGGTCCGGAATTTGTGGACAGGACCCTCGCGCGGGAGGTCATCAGCGCCAGCGCGTACGCCAACATCGCCATGCCCCACCCCCTGGAG
>DATMXU010000195.1:0-15635 GCA_035562355.1 Pseudoflavonifractor sp. | reverse complement strand
CGGGAAATTGTAGCATCAATACAGCGAATGTGAAATTAATTTTCGAATATCGTGAATAAACTGAAAATTTTGATAGGAATCTGTCAAAAGGAGGGAGCTGGGTGAAAGGAATGGAATGCACAATTTATACAAGGCCGTATGACGTGGTGGTCGTAGGCGGCGGAGTGTCCGGCTGCGCGGCCGCGCTGGCCGCGGCCAGGAACGGCGCGTCGGTGCTGGTGCTGGAGCAAAACGGCTACCTGGGCGGTACCCTTACGGCCTGCGGCGTGGGCCCGATGATGACCTTCCATGCCGGGGAAAAGCAGGTCATCCGGGGCGTCATGCAGGAGCTGGTGGAGGAGCTTGTGCGCCGGGGCTGGTCGGTGGGCCACGTGCCCGACACCAAGCAGTACACCAGCACCATCACCCCCTTCGACGCCGAGGGGCTCAAGCTGGTGCTGGATGAAAAGCTCGGCGAGGCCGGATGCAGCGTCCTGTTCCACACCTTCGTGGGGGCTGTTGCCGTCCGGGACGGCGCGGTGGAGGGGCTGACGGTCTGCAATAAGGACGGGCTCAGCACTGTGTCGGCCAAAGTGTACATAGACGCCAGCGGCGACGGTGACGTAGCCGCATGGGCGGGAGCCGAGATGACCAAGGGCCGTCCGGAGGACGGCGCGGCCCAGCCTATGACCATGAAGATGAAGTACTGCGGCGTGGATACCGGGGCCCTCAAGGGCCATGTGCTGGCCCACCCGGAGCGGTTCGGCAGGCTGGAGCCCCATTTTGATCTCTTCCGCCGGGACATCCCCATCGACCTGGAGGGCTTTGACGAGGAATTTTCTCAGGCCAAGGCGGAGGGGGAGCTCTCCATCCGGCGGGAGAACGTGCTCCTCTTCGGGACGGGGCGGCCGGGGGAGTACATCCTCAACACCACACGCATCGTGGACCACGACGCCACCGACGCCGCGAGCCTCAGCGACGCGGAGCGGATCGGCCGCCGCCAGTGCGCAGAGCTGGACCGTTTCCTGCGGGGCAAGGTGCCCGGTTTTGAACACGCGCTGCTGGAGTTCACAGGCCCGTCGGTGGGCGTGCGCGGCTCCCGCCAGCTGGTGGGCCGCTACACGCTGACGGCGGAGGACATCTTAAAACGCAGACGGTTTGACGATGTGATCGCCCACTCGGCCTACCCCATCGATATCCACAACCCCAAGGGGGAGGGTACGGCCAGCACCTTCATGAGCGAGCCGGGGACCTATTACTCCATCCCCTATTCTATCATGGTGTGCAGCAAAATCAAGAACCTGTTGATCACCGGGCGGTGCGTCTCCACCACCTTTGAGGCCCAGGCCGCCATCCGCACCACCCCCACGGTGGGCGCGCTGGGACAGGCCGCCGGGACGGCCGCGGCTCTGGCGGCCGCGGGGAAGGGCGACGTGAGAGAAGTGGACGTGCCTGTGCTTCAGAAAAAGCTGATCGGGCAGGGGGCCTACCTGGAGGACGTCTAAAGCGGTTCTTCGGCGGCTCAGGCCGCCTGGGAATAGAGAAAAGAGAACCATTTTTAAGAGGAGGGTTTTACTATGGCAATCGCACAAGCAATCGGCATTTTCATCATCTTCGCAGCCTGTGTCGTCCTGATGATGGCACGTAAGCTCCCCACCATCCTGGCGCTCCCCATTATGGCGATCGGAATCGCCCTTGTAGCCGGCATCCCCTTCATCTCCGCCGACGCGGAGAAGTTCACCATCGCAAAGGACGTCCTTGAGGCGGGCGCGATGCGCATGAGCACCGCCATCGCCGGGCTGATCTTCGGCGGCTGGTTCGGAAAGATTCTCACCAAGGTGGGCGTCACCCGCACCATCATCCGCAAGGCCGCCGAGATGGCGGGCGACAAGCCCCTGCCCATCGCACTGGCCTTCCTGGTGGTCTGCTCCCTGATCTTCGCGGCCTCCAACGGCCTGGGCATGGTCATTCTAGTGGGCACCATCATCATCCCCATCATGATCTCCGCCGGCGTGGACCCCCTGACCGCGGGCTCCGTCCTGCTCTTCTCCAACGGCATCGGCGTCACCTTCAGCGTGGGGACCCTGGGCGTGTACATCGACACCCTGGGCCTCCCTCTGGAGACCGTCACCTCCTACTCCTGGCTCTGCGGCGTGCCCCTGATGGTGGTGGCCGTGGCCTGGATCGTCTTCTCCGTCAAGCGCGGCGGTGTGGTGCGCAAGGCCTGGGCCATGCCCGCCGCCGACACTGGGGCTGAGAAAAACGTCCGCACCATCGCCCTCATCAGCCCCATCATTCCCGTGGTGCTGGTCTTCGCCATGAAGATGCCCCTTGTCCCCTCGATCATCATCGGCATCGTGGCCACCCTCATCCTCTCCACGCCCAAAAACGCCGTCCAGGTGGTGGCCGGGGCCTTCGTAGAGGGCATCCAGGACACCGCGGGCGCCGCGGCTCTGATGATCGGCATCGGCATGACGCTGAAGACGGTCATGGCGCCGGAGGTCGCCACCGTGCTCCAGCCCGTCATCTCCGCCATCCTGCCCAAGGGCCCCGTCATGTTCGTGCTGGTCTTCGGCCTGCTGAGCGTGCTGGCCATCTACCGCGGGCCACTCAACGTCTGGGGCCTGGGCAGCGGCATCGTGGCCTTGCTGGCGGCCTCGGGCATGAACCCCATCGCGGCCATGGTTGCCCTGCGGCTCGACTCCAACGTCCAGGCCGTCTGCGACCCCACCAACTCCCACAACGTCTGGGTCTCCGACTTTACAAAGATCGACGTGAACGATTACCTCAAGAAGACCATCCTCTGGATCATGGTCTCCACGCTGGTGGGGCTGGTGGTCGCCAGCTTTGTCATTTCCCTGTAAGCGCAGTTCCCCGCTGGCCGCGCCCTCTCTTGGGGCGCGGCCAGTACGGCAAACCGGTTCCGTTTATTTTGGAGGTAGACCATGAATAGAAAGGTAAGGATCGGCATCGATGTGGGAGGCACCTTCACCGATGCGGTCGTGATAGACGCCGGTACCTACGAGGTGCTGGCGAAACGGAAAATGCCCACGACCCACGAGGAAGGGGTCGCCCACGGCGTGGTGCAGATCATCTCAGCCCTGATGGAAGAAAACCAGATCGCCCCCGAGGACGTGGTCTTTATCGCCCACGGTACCACTCAGGCCACCAACGCCCTCCTGGAGGGCGACGTGGCCAGCGTGGGTACTTTGGGTATGGCCACCGGCGTGGACGCCCGGGGTGCGCGGGGGGAGACCGCGGTGGGGGACATCGAGCTTGCGCCCAACAAATATCTGAAGAGCTACCATACGTTCCGGGACAGCAAAAACCTCACCGACGAGGCCATCCGCGAGGCCGTCGGCGAGCTCCGGAGCCAGGGAGCCCAGGTGGTGGTGGCGAGCGAGGCCTTCAGCGTGGACGATCCTACCAACGAGCTGCGCGTCATTGAAGAGACCGAGAAGATGGGACTCTACTGCACGGGCGGACACGAGATCAGCCAGCTCTACGGCCTCAAGATGCGCACCCGCACGGCGGTGGTCAACGCAAGCCTCATCCCCAAGATGATGGAGACCGCCAACATGACCGAGCAGGCGGTGCGGGATACCCATATCAGCTCCGACCTCATGATCATGCGCTGCGACGGCGGCGTGATGAGCATCGAGGAGGTGCGCAAGCGCCCCATCCTCACCATGCTCTCCGGCCTTGCCGCAGGCGTGGCCGGGGCCCTCATGTATGAGAAGGTGTCCGACGGCATCTTCTTCGAGGCGGGCGGCACCAGCGTGGACATCAGCGTGATCAAGAGCGGCAAGGTCATGATCAAATACGCTCAGGTGGGCGGCCATAAGACCTATCTCCAGAGCCTGGACGTGCGCACCCTCGGCGTGGCCGGGGGCAGCATGATCCGGGTGCGCGGCGGGAAGATCGTGGACGTGGGCCCCCGCAGCGCCCACATCGCGGGCAAGGAGTATGAGTGCTTTGCCCCCGCCGGGGCCATCACCTCCGGCACCGTGGAGCTGGTGAGCCCCCGCACGGACGACCCCTGTGAGTACGCCACCCTCGTCGCCCAGGACGGGCGGGAGTACTCCTTCACGCTGGCCGGCGCGGCAAACCTCCTGGGCTATGTGCCCAAGGACGACTACGCCCACGGCGTGGCCCAATCCAACGCCGCCGCGTGGCAGGCGCTGGGCGAGTATGTGGGCCTCACGGGGCAGGAGGCGGCCCGCCAGGTGATGGACCTGGCCATGGGCAAGCTCTCCGCCGTGGTAGAGGAGCTCATCGCCGAGTACGAGCTGGACCGCGGCTTTATCACCCTGGTGGGCGGCGGCGGCAGCGGCGCGGTGGTGGTCAACGCCCTGGCCGAGAAGATGGGCGTGAAGTGCCAGATGGCCCGGAACGCCCCCTATATCTCCACCATCGGCGTGGCCCTCGCCATGGTGCGCGAACAGCTGGAGCGCACCATCTCCAACCCCACCGACGAGGACATCAAGCGCATCCGCGCCGATGTCATCGAGCGCATCGTCCGCTCGGGCGCGAAGGAGGACACGGTGGACGTGTCTATTGAGATCGACGCGCAGAAAAACATCCTGCGGGCCATCGCCACCGGGGCCACCGAGCTGCGGCAGAAGGACCTGGGCGCCGGGGCGCTGAGTGTGGAGGAGCTGGGGCAGGTGGCAGCCGAGTCCCTGGGAGCCAAACCCGAGGTGACCCGCTATATCTGCGGCACCGGGCGCTGGAACCTCTTCGAGAGCGAGCTGCGGAAAAAGGCCCTGGGGGGCCTCCTCAAGCTCAAGAGCAAGGGACTTGCCGTGGTGGACCGGGAGGGCGTGGTGCGCCTGCGGCGGGAGAAGGCGGTCTACCTCACCTTCCCCAAGGGGCGCAGGGACGAGGACTTCAACCGTTTCCTGGGTGAGAACACCACCTACTCCGACGCCAACGCAACCATTCCCAAGGTGTTCGTCTTCTATAAAGAGAAAATGCTGGACCTGACCGGGATGCAGACTGCCGAGCAGCTCTGTTCCATCCTCGACGTGGAGACCGAGATGCTCTCCCCCGAGGAGGAGATCCTGGCCGTGGCCTATAAATAATCAGGGCGGGAGGGGACCGGGATGGACGACCGGGTGCTGGCGCTGTGTGAACTGAAGAACGACCTGCTCTTTCACAAAATCCCCAAGGAAGAACTGAGCGCCTACGTGGACGGCTCCCTGGCCGCCGGGCGGGAGGCCGCCGCGCGCTTTGCCGGGCGGGACGTCGAGGACCTCTACCGGGAGAACGGCATCGGCCTGCGCTATGCGGACTCCGGAAAACGGAGCTACGGCGTGATGCTCCGGGGCCAGGTGACCATGGGCGCGCGGGAATGCGGCGTGGAGGTCTACCGGGAGTCCATCGAGGAGCTCTCCCGCAACAGCGCCTGGGAGGGGAGGAGCCTCACCTATGACGAGGCCCTGCGCGTCCACCTGGCCCATGAGTTCTTCCACTTCTGGGAGTACAAAAACGGCACGTCCATCTCCCAGCGGATGGGGGGCGTGGTGACCTTTTCCCTCTTGGGCCTGCGCCGGACGGCAAAGATCAACCGCTGCGAGGAGGTGGCGGCCCACGCCTTTGCCAAGGAGCTGCTGGGCCTGCCCTGCCTGCCCAACCTGTACGACTACCTCTATCTCATCAACACCGGAAGAATGACGCGCGCGGCCTTTGACGGGCTCGTTTCGGAGATGGGCGCGCTCCTTTTATCCTCAGGGGCGGCGGAGCCCTCGCTATAGGGAACTATAAAAACACGGACAAAAGGAGGATTTCCATGAAAAGAAGAGTATGCTCTCTCGTGCTGGCGCTGGCCATGATTCTAGGTCTCATCCCGGCATATGCGCTGGCGGAAGGTGCGCCTGAGCCAGTGCCTCAGGGAGAAACGTCACCCTGGAACCTGTTTGATGCTACCATGGCCGACTATGCCAGTGACTTTAAGGCAATCAACACCGCTGGCGGCGGCACCATCGAGCAAAGAGGCAACTACATCAACATCAACAAGGGTAACGACAAGAGCAACACGGCCAGCGGCGGGGCCTACACCTGGGTGGCCCCGGCGGATCAGAGGGCCCCTGTCCTGCCCAAGGACGGTCCCTTTACCGTGGAGGCAACCATCCGGCTGGCCGGCCCGGTGGACGGCGCACGTACCAATGAGTTTTCGACTCGGGTCAATGGAACCGGAAAATATTTTCCTGTCTTTTTGAAATATGGTACAACGGACGGCGGTATAACGAACCGGGGCGACTTTAACGAGCCCGTCGCTGTGGACACCACGGTCTGGCATAATTATGGGCTGGTGATCAATCCGACAGACAACAGCTACAAGGTCTATGTCGATGGTGTGTTGGTGCTGGAGCTGATCTCTAACTGGGGTCTCACCGGCGCCGATCTGGTCCGGGTAGGCGCCGACAACCAGGGCCGCAGCAATATGGACGTTCAGTCCCTCCGTGTCGGCACCGGAGATCTGTCCTCACAGTTGGGCGAGTACCCCCTGCCGGCGGACGACCAGCCCCGCCTCATGTCGGTGGAGCTGTCCCAAAGCAGCCAGAAGGACAACGAGGCGCAGACCGTGACGGCCACGGTCACCGGACAGCACTTTGAAGACGGCACGTCCGTCGCTGTGCGGCTTGTGAACGGGACCGGCGCGGCGGTAGAGGGCGTGACCGCGGCGGGGAGCTTTGCGGACAATGTGGTGGAAATCGCGCTGACCATCCCGACCGGATTGTCCCCCGGCGTGTACTATGTAGAAGCCCAGGCCGGGGGCGGCGCAGTCCGTTCGGCCGCCTATACGGTGGAGACCAGCAGGAGCGCGCCGAATTTCCCCACCTTCACCGCGCTGGGCTACACCATTGAGATGGACGACTACAGGTATAATCCCACTGAGGAGTTCAATTTCCCCACCATTGTGGACACCAAGGACCACCCGGTCACCAACGCGCTGGGCGACTACCGCTATTACCTCTTCTATGCACCCCACGACGCCCCGGCGGGCAACTGCGTGGCCGCGTCCAACTCGTTGGATGGTCCCTGGGTGGAGTACGGGGGCAACCCTGTCGTCGGCAAGACCTGGCCCAAGGGGGATGGTTCTAACGAGAACTGGTACAGCGTCTCCCATGTGTCGTCCCCCCATGTCATGTGGCTTGAGGAGGAAAACTGCTATGTGATGTACTTCCATGGGGAGAATACCACCACCCGCTACGCCACCTCCACCGACCTTTTGAACTGGACCTATGGCGGCGTCTGCGTGAACGCCAACGACTTTTCCACCACGGGTTCAGGCTTTAACGAGGCCAGCTATGCCCGGGTCTTCGAGCATAAGGTGCCCGGCCTTGACAATAAGTATATCATGCTGCTGATGATCACGGGCCCCGGCAACAATACACACCGCAACATCTACTGGGCCCACTCCAAGGACGGCATCAGCTGGACGCCGGTCCAGAAGTCGCTGCTCAACCCAGACATCAACAGCGTGTACAAGAGCAATTTCTCCGGCCCCTGGTTCATGGAATGGGAGGGGCGGTATTTCGTCATCTGCCACGCATCCTCTGGCGAGATGTACGCCTTCGAGGTGGGCGAGAAACTGGATCAGTGCGTCGAGTGGGGTGAGGTATACAACTCCCAGGGTGTCCGGGGCACCGACGACGCGAACCCCGAGTGCTATCCCGACTACGGCCGCTCGGGCGCGCCCTATTTCATCCAGGATGACGCGGGTCGCTGGCACATGTTCTACGAGGCGGGCAAGCGGCTCAACACCAACATCGTCCATGCGGTGGAGGTGAGGAGCGGCGAGGAGAACCAGCTCGCCCGGGCCGGCCTGGAGTTGGAGATTGGTACTCTCCCGGTGGGCGGCACGGCCACACCTGTGCTCGGCATCTTTGATAAGAGCAACGAAAAGATTGCGGCCAACGCGGCCGGCATCACCCTCGTCTACCATGTGGGCAACGAGAGTGTGATCCAGTATAAAGACGGCGTCATCATCGCTCTGGCCGAGGGAACTTCCACCGCCTGGGTGGAGATCACCCGCAATAGTGAAAAGGCTGTCAGTCAGAAGGTAGAGGTCACCGTGGCTGCTCCTTCCAAGGAGATCATCATCACCAACGCTGAGACGCCGGGCAAGACGGCGCTTAACCTGGAGTTGCCCGCCATCTTCAAGACCCAGGGCGTACTGACAAACCCAATAGATAACTACTATCTCTACTTCAGCTATACCGATGAGTCTGGCGGCGCCAAGAGCATCGCCCTGGCGACCGCCCCCGCCCCTGAGGGCCCCTGGACGGTCTATCAGGGCGGCACCCCCGTTATTACCAAAGACAGCCTGGGGGTGAGCGGCGCGGTCAACGCCCCGTGGCCCATCTGGGACAAGGAAAACAACCGTATGCTGATGTACTACAGCCAGGGCGCTGCCATAATCGGTGTGGCCGAGTCCGCCGACGGCGTCACCTTCACCAACGCCAAGACGGTGTTCGAGGGGAAAAGTGCCCCCGAGGGAACCCAGGCTTACCAGCAGAGCGTCTATGAGTATACCATCCCCAGCAAGGGCAACAAATACGTTATGCTCATCACCGGCAATGGCTACAGGGAGACGGATGTGACAACCAACGGCAAGCAGATCTACTACGCCTGGTCCAATGACGGCCTGACGTGGACGGCGTCTGATCGGGTGCTGGTGTATCCCGATGCTCCGGGAGACAAGGGGAACATTGCCTCCCCCCGGTTCCTCATCAAGGACGGTGAGCCCTATGTGGTGTACCACAACTCCAACGGCAACATTGGCTACTCCAAGCTCAGTGCCGACTTCTCGACCTTCACCCGGGCAGGGAGATATTATAACTCCATCGACAACGGTGAACCGGACCGGGGCCGCGCCGCGGACGCCGCCTTCCTGAACGCGGACGGGGTGCTCTACCTCTACTACACCGCCCGCTCAAACAAGGCCAATAACGCGGCGGATGCCTCCGTGATTGTCTGCCGGAGCATGGGCAACGCGGACGGCGTCCTCTTCCAGGACGACTTCAACGACGGCAACGCCGACGGCTGGGTGAGCGACGGCGGAACCTGGACCGTGGCCGACGGCGCATATTTCCAGAGCAATAAGAGCGGCAGCGCGATGGCCTTTGCGGGAGACATGGCCTGGACCGACTATGAGGTTGAGGTCAAGGTCACCCCGGTGGAGACCAGCAAAAACGTGGCCGTGATGCTCTCCGGACGCGCCGACGGGGCGGCCAACCGTTACATCGGCGCGTATAACGCAGGCAAGCTGACCATCAACCGCCGGATCGCCGGCAACGATAGCGTCCTGGCTGAAGGCTCGTACACCATGTCTGTCGGGACGACCTATACCATGAAACTCGTATTCCAAGGCAACAATATCGCGTTGTACATGGATGGGGTGAAGCAATTGGGGACGACTGACAGCACGTACGCCTCGGGCAAAATCGGTTTGATGACCTACAATACCAGCGCCAAATTCGACAACGTTGTCGTCCGGGCCCTCTCGAACGAGCCAGAGCCCGCCGGCCCCATCAAGGTGACCGACTTCGGGGACCATCAGGTGATCCAGCGCGACCCCGGCACCGAGCGGGCTGACGTATCTTTCAGCGGCACGGCCTTCGCCGCCGCGGCGAAGGTGGAGGTGCGCGTCTTGAACTTCGAGACCGGCGCCGATGTGGTGGGCTGGACGACCGTGGCCCAGAATGTGGCCGAGGAGAGCCCCTGGTCGGGCATCCTCCCGGTACCTCAGGGCGGATGGTATAAGCTTGAGGCCCGGGCGCTGGACGGCGACGGCAAGGTGCTGGGCAGTGCGGCGGGCACCCGTAAGTGGGGTGTCGGCATCAACATCTTGTGTATCGGTCAGTCCAACATGGTAGGACAGGGCGGGACGCCCTACACCGTGGCAAACGACCTGGTGGCCAACTATACCCGCGCGGGCAACTGGACCCATCTGGTCGACCCCTATGACGGCGCTGGCGGCTCTCTGGTGCCCGCCATGGGCAACTCTCTGGTGGAAACGCTGGGCATCCCCGTCGGGTTTATCCCGGCGGCCGACTCGGGCTCCGGCCTGCACGCGCCCAACCCCTACACCAATCCGCCCCACGCCGCCACCCGCTACTGGATGTACTACACCACGCCCAGCGACACCTCCACCCTCTACGGCAAGGCCGTCACCCGGGCCAAGGCGGCGGGCGGCGTGGAGCTGGCGGTGTGGAACCAGGGTGAGACCGACGGCTCCATTTTGGTCGCGAAGGAAGTCTATGAGAGCGATATGAAGACCCTCCTGGGCCGCCTGCGCACCGACCTGGACAATGAGACCCTCCCCATCTTCCTCTGCCAGATCGGCACCCATGACACCAACATCTCCAACGACGCGGCCTATACCGCCATCCGCAGCGCCCAGCATGACCTGGACGACAGGGTGAACTTCTTCCTGGCGGCTACAGAGATGGAGTTTGCCCGCAAGGACACCGCCCATTACACCCAACCCGGCCTGAACGAGATTGGCCGCAGGGTGGCCAACAGCGTGCTCTACCACTTCGGTAAGTCAAGCTACTATCGCGGTCCCTACATCTCCTCCGCCGACTATGCCGACGCTGACCGGAAGGTCATCGACGTGAAGATCACCCATCGGGGCGGTGACGACATCTCCACAACGGGGGAGATCACCGGTTTCTCGGTGCTGGACGGCGTGAAAGAGGCGGTAATCACCTCGGCAGTGCGTCAGGGTCCGGACACCGTGCGCCTGACCTTGGCCGAGCCCATCGCGGGCAGCGGGCGGCTGCGCTACCTCTACGGCCTCAACCCGCCCCACAGCAACATCGTCAAGGACAATACGGCCATGGCCCTCCCGCTGGAGAACACCACGGCCGATATCCCCGTCGGCGGCGACGGGCCGGTGGTCTGGGACCTGATGGACTATGACATGGGGCCTGCGTGGAAGGCAGACGGCTGGCGTGAGTCCACCAAGCAGGGCAACGGCACCTATACCCCGGGGGATGACTACATCAACATCAAAAAGCCCAACGAGACCGCCATCGGCACCGCCGGGCTTTACCACTGGGCAGTCTCTCCCACGACTCTGGCTCTGCCCAGAGACGGGTTCACCCTCCGGGTGACGGCCCGGACGGCGGGAGCGGTGGACGCGCAGGCCAATGAGATCGGTATCCGCATGGGCTTAGACGCCAATGATCTGGACGGCAAGCTGGCCTCCATCTTCCTGGGCTATGGCAAGGAGGGCTTTGTCAGCGCCTCGGCCAGCGGCACAGGCCGGTTCACCATGAAACTGGATACCACGGTCTGGCATGACTATACCATCGCCGCCCGGCTGGAGAACGAGGCCTACGTCTTCGACCTCTATGTGGATAACTCTTTGGCCTTCGAGAGCGTACCCTTTGTCACCTATAAGGGCGGCGACCTGATCCGTCTGGGCTGCGACATCGGAGGCCGCTGCGACCTGGACGTGAAGAACGTCCGCCTGGGCTCTGGCGAGGTCCTGCCCGAGGGAGTATCTCCCGCCCGGGTGACCGGCGTCTCCCTCTCGGCCCAGAGCCAGAAGGAGACCGAGACCAAGGCTGTGACCGTCACCGTCACCGGAAAAGACTTTGCCGACGGCGAGCAGGTGGACCTCTCTCTGGTGAACCGGGACTACGTCGACGTACCCGGCGTGACCGCCCAGGCGGTCTTCACCGGCAATACGGCCACGGCGGTCCTCACCGTCCCCGCCGGGCTCTCGGTTACCGACTACTACGTGAAGGCCCGAGCCAATGGCCGGGTGCGCTACTCGGCGGCCTATACGGTGGAGGCCCAGCGGTCCGCGCCCACCTTCCCCCAGTTCACACCCGATGGGTTCACCATCGAGATGGAGGACTACATCTATAACCCCACCAAGGAGTTCAACTTCCCCACCATTGTGGACACCAAGGACCACCCGGTCACCAATGCGCTGGGTAGCTACCGCTACTACCTCTTCTATGCACCCCACGACGCCCCGGCGGGCAACTGCGTGGCCGCGTCCAACTCCCTGGACGGCCCCTGGGTGGAGTATGAGGGCAACCCTGTGGTGGGCAAAACCTGGCCGAAGGACGACGGCTCGGGCGAGAACTGGTACAGCGTCTCCCACGTGTCCTCGCCCCACGTCATCTGGAACGAGGTCTACCAATGCTATTTCATGTACTTCCATGGGGAAAATAACGTCACCCGCTACGCCACCTCCACCGACCTTTTGAACTGGACCTATGGGGGCGTCTGCGTCGTCGCCAACGACTTCTCCGCCACCGGCAGCGGCCACACCGAGGCGAGCTACGCCCGGGTCTTCGAGCACGAGGTGCCGGGGCTTGGCAACAAATACATCATGCTGCTGATGGTCAACAACGCCGCCAACATGCGCAAGATCTTCTGGGCCCACTCGGTCGACGGTAAGGCATGGACCGCCGTGCAGACCCCGCTGCTGGACCCCTCCATGAGCAGCGAGTATAAGGGCAATTTCTCCGGCCCCTGGTTCATGGAGCGCGATGGGCGGTACTTCGTGATCTGCCACGCCTCCTCGGGCAATATGTACGCCTTTGAGGTGGGGGAGAGCCTGGACGAGTGCATTCCCTGGGGCGTGTTCTACGACTCCAGAGACTCCGTCGACCCGGGCGATGTGGAGCATGAGAGCGCCTGGCCGGACTACGGCCGTGCGGGCGCGCCCAGCTTTGTGAAGGACGACGAAGGGCGCTGGCATATGTTCTACGAGGGCGGCAAGCGGCTCCACGCCAACATCGTCCATGCCACCGCTCCGGCGGACTACGTGCCCCCCGTCCATGAGAACACGGGAGACAATACCACCACCAAGACCGAGACCCTGCCCGACGGGACGAGGGTGACCACCAAGACCGACCGCACCACCGGTACGGTCACGGTGACCACGTTGATGCCCGATGGAACAAAGGCCGTGGCCGTCACCAAGAAGGACGGCAGCGGCACCGAGACCCTGACCCGGGCCGACGGCGTGCGCGCCGACAGCAAGATCGCCGCCGACGGCTCCGTGACGGCTGCCGTTGCCGTGCCGGAGGCTGTGGGCCGGACTGTGGTGGAGCTCCCCGCAGGAAAGGGCAATGTTGCGGTTTTGATCGGAGAAGACGGAAAGGAACAGGTGCTGACCCTCTTTACCGTCAAGGATGGGCGGCTTAAGGTACTGCTTGACGGCTCCGCGGAGATCCGCATCCTTGCGCGGAGCGCCTCCTTCAGCGATATGGCGGATACCGCAGCCTATGAGGCGGCGGCGCAGCTCGCGGCGCGGGATGTGTTCCTCGGTACCGGTCCCGATACCTTCTCGCCGGACATGGCGGTGAACCGCGCCATGCTGGTCACCCTACTCTACCGGCTGGATGGGAGGCCGGAAACGGCTCCCGTAGACTTCCGCGATGTTCCGGCGGACGCATGGTTTGCCGCCGGAGCCGGTTGGGCCCAGGCGCGGGGCGTTACCCTGGGCGTAGGCGGCGGCAGCTTTGCCCCCGACGCGGCGCTGACCTGGGAGCAGCTCGCTGTGATGCTCTACCGCTATGCCGGCGCAGCCGCGCAGGAGCCGGACGGGAAGAGCGAAACCGAGCTTGCCCTTGATTGGTGTGCCGGTGCCGGCGTAGGCTTAGGGCTGGACGACAAAGCGCCCGTCAGCCGCGGCGAGCTGGCCGCCATGCTGTACGATTACATCAAGGCTCTGGTCGGATGAACAGGTTGGGCGCGGGGCAGGAACTGCCACGCGCCCCTGACTGGACAGAAATGAGGGAACGATATGAAACGGTCCGAGATCAATGCCATCCTGCGAAAGGCTGAGGAGTTCTGCCGTGAGATGAATTTCAATCTCCCGCCCTGGGCCCACTGGGGGCCCGAGGAGTGGGCGGCGGCAGGCCACGAGTACGACGAGATCCGGGACAATATGCTGGGCTGGGACATCACCGACTACGGGCACGGGAAGTTTGCCGAGATCGGCCTCGCCCTCTTCACCATCCGCAACGGTAACCTGAAAAACAGCAAGTACAAAAAGCCCTATGCCGAAAAGCTGCTTATCTCCCGTGAGGATCAGCTCTCGCCCAACCACTTCCACTGGAGTAAGATGGAGGACATCATCAACCGCGCCGGCGGCAACCTGATGGTCCAGGTGTGGAACGCGGCCGAGGACGAGAGACTGGCGGATACCCCCGTCACCGTCCACCTGGACGGGGTGGAGCAGGTGGTCCCCGCCGCCATCGTGCTGCGGCTCACGCCGGGTATGAGCATCACCCTCCCCCAGCGGCAGTACCACGCCTTCTGGGCCGAGCCGGGGCACGGGGATGTCCTCATCGGCGAGGTGTCAATGACCAACGACGACAACGTGGATAACCGTTTCTATGAGACTCAGGGCCGGTTCCCCACGGTGGAGGAGGACGAGGCGCCCTTCCGCCTGCTGTGCAACGAGTATCCGGCGGCAAGGGAGTAAGGGCATGGGGAAACGATTCGATGTGACCGCGCTGGGGGAGCTGCTCATCGACTTTACCGAGTGCGGCCTCTCCCCCGGCGGGGCGCGGCTCTTTGAGCAGAATCCGGGCGGCGCGCCCGCCAACGTGCTGTGCGCCGTGAAACGCCTGGGCGGCTCGGCCGCCTTCATCGGCAAGGTGGGGGACGATATGCACGGCCGTTTCCTGCGGGAGACCCTGGAGCAGGAGGGAATCGACGTCTCCGGCCTGGCGGCTGACCCGGCGGTATTCACCACGCTGGCCTTCGTGGGCCTGGGCGCGGGTGGAGAGCGGAGCTTTAGCTTTGCCCGAAAGCCGGGGGCCGACACCTGCCTGAGGAGCGAGGAGGTGCCGGAAACCCTGCTGTGGGAGAGCGCCATCTTCCATGTGGGGTCTCTCTCCCTCACCGACGAGCCCACCCGCTCCGCAACATTGGGCGCCGTCACCCGGGCCCGGGAGTTGGGAGCTATCGTCTCTTATGATCCCAATTACCGCGCCTCCCTCTGGCCCGACGCGGAGACGGCGAAGGAGCAGATGTGTACCCTGATTCCCCTGGCCGATGTGATGAAACTCTCCGACGAGGAGGCCGAGCTGCTCACAGGCCATAAGGACCCGGAGCGGTGCGCCCAGGCGCTCCTCGTCCAGGGGCCCGGCTGCGTGGCCGTGACCTTGGGGAGCGAGGGCGCGCTGGTCGCCACAGCCGAGGGGGCGCGGCGCGCCGCACCCTTCCGTGTGGCGGCGGCGGACACCACAGGCGCGGGGGATGCCTTCTGGGGCGCCTTCCTTAGCCGCCTGAGCGTGAGCGGGAAACGGCCCGGTCAGCTCACGCTGGACGAGGCGCACGGCTTTGCCCGCTTTGCCAATGCGGCCGCCTCCCTCTGCGTGGAGCGGCGCGGGGCCATCCCGGCCATGCCCGCTTTGGACGAGGTGGAGCGGCGGCTCAACGCCTGACAGCGCAATCCCCCCGGAGCATCCGCTCCGGGGGGATTGCGCTAGGGAGCCGCCCGTGGGCTTTTGTTCCCCACCCATGGGGCGCGGTACCATCCACAATGGCGACATCGAGCGCGGGGACCAGGAGACCATCCAGGGAGTCGGGATCGCCGGAGCACTGTATGTATTCCACCGGGATACCCTTTTGCTCCAGCGCCTCGCCTACCTTGCGTACCAGGGAGG
>DATMXU010000194.1:0-6683 GCA_035562355.1 Pseudoflavonifractor sp. | reverse complement strand
CGCGTGGTGCGCGCGCGCCGCCCACGGCCCGCCGTACGTGATCTGGCGGGCCAGGTCCTCGGGAGAGCCGAGCTCGGCGATGACCTCTCCCTCCCGGTCGGGCCCGGCCTCGTCGAAGTAGTCCTCATAGTATTTCATAATGTGCTCCAGCTCGCCCGCCGGCAGCCGCTGGTGCAAAAGCCCATAGAGCGCGCTCAGATAGTCCTCCCTGTTCATCGGCCCCAACTCCTCTCTTATGTGAGTCTATCATACCTGCACCGCATTTGTTTGTACTGTATAAACCCTTAAAAGCACATTAAGATTTTACTAAGCACTCCCAAATCCGCGGCTGCAAAAACGCCGCGCGGCCATTGGAGCGCAATGGAGGCGCGGCGTTTTTACCCGCCCGTGGAAACGACCGTTTCGACGGGCGGCTTTACATTTTTATGTCTTCCGGCCGCCCTACTCGGTCGATACCATGTACTCCCCGTTGACGCTGTAGCTCAACAGTATCCCGTGCCCGTTTGCGGCGTTGTAGTAAAACATGCCCGACATGGTGGTATCCCCATTCCAGGCATACCCAAGCTGCATCAGTACCTCTCCATAATGAAGGATCTCCGCAAACTCATAATCGGAATAGACATAGTGGTAGAAACCGCCGGAGCTGTTGCTGTATACCAGTTTCGCCCCGGTGATCGCGCCGAAGTCAGGCGCCCAGTAGGCCCCTTTATAGAACGGAATGCTGCCGGCAGCAGGTGCCGACGGGGTCGGGGTCGCTCCGCCGCTGAAGGAGAAGGTAAACGTCTTGCTGAACTGGGATTCAAGGCCGTCTTTGACCGATGTCACAATAACGTTGTAGGTCTTGCCCGCCGTCAAATTGTGGTACTCCACGGTATAGTCGCTGTCCCAGTAGAATTTTATCGGCCCGGCGTCGTCCTCATCGTACCAAAAGGAGTCCTCCCCGGCCTCCTGATAGTAGAAATGATAATAGTCCGCGCCCTCTACCGGGTCCCACTGAATAAAGACGGCTTTTGTATCCTTGCCGACAATTCTAATATTGGTGGGAGGAGCAATCGTCTGTTCCCGGTCGGCCACTTCGAACAGGAACATCCAGTTGGCCTGGTTGTTGTAATCCACCCGGGCCAGATCGCTGACCGGCACAGCGAGGTTCAGGTTTTGCCCCTCGGTCAATATAGCGGCGTTCACGCCGATGACTTCCCCAAACTGGTTGAGGAGGGGCCCGCCGCTGTTGCCATGGGAAATAGGTGCGGAGGTCTGGATGTAGGAGAGCGTCTCCCCAGGCAAAATACGGTCCTTATTGCTCACCAGCCCGTCGGTGATGGAGTTTTGCAGCCCCAGGGGACTCCCTATGGCGTAGGCCACATCGCCGTTGTGGATGCTGCTGGGGGTGGCGAGATTCAAGTATGGCACATTGACTTTCTGAACGCCTGGATCGGTGGGGAGGGCGTCAAATACGGCAATGTCTCTCTCCTTGTCATAGTACAGCACCATGCCCATCTGGTAGACGGCCCCGTCCACCGTGGTAATCATGGCATTATACGCGCCCTCAATCACATGGTAGTTCGTAACCCCCACGCCGGATGGATCAATAAAGAATCCGCTACCGCGGGCGAAGGGCACACCGTCCAGATCTGATACCTCGATATAGAATACCGCCGGGGAGGCAAGCTTTGATACCTCCGCCGCGGTCATTGGCACCCGCTTGGAGCCGGCGCCAATTTCCCCTGTGATACTCACCGTGTCGGCGAAGGCGCCCCCGCTCCACACTACTTTGAACCCAAGCGCCTCCAGCGCGAACCGCAGCGGGATATAGGTGCGGTTATCCTTTGCCATCGCGTTGGTATCCATAGCAACATTGCCGCGGGGTGTGGTCATGGTACTGCTCCCTAACGTGATGACGACATCCCCGTCCTTAGTCGGGATGGTCGCTGTCTGCTGGGCGCTGTTCCACACCACGTCATATCCGCAGGATTCAATGATATAGCGCATGGGGCTTTGCAGGCGTTTGTTGCTGTCATAAAAGGGCTCGCCAAAGCTGGGCGGAATATTGAGCAAATCCCCGTTGATGTAGATGTCCACGCCCTTCTCTACTGCCCGCACGCTCCCGAGTAACCCCGTCATCAGCGCCGCCGTCAGTACCAGCGCTCCCAATCGCTTGAACCGACCTCTCCTCATGCCGCGCGCTCCTCTCATATCACTTTACTGCTGTGTATGCGTTGCTTGCAGTTCCTCCGCTCGGCTGTTTATCCGGCGGTCAATGGTAGACCCATACCGGGCGGCAGGAGGGACATTCATCGACGCCAAGACTATCTCTTATGAAAACGTCGACAATCGCATAGCGTCCCTCCTGTACCGCCGTCTCACATAATGGACAGTCCTCGGTGTGATATCTCAGGGGAGACCAGTTGGAATCGTACTCCAGCACAAGGGCGTTATCCTCCCAGAACGCAAGCCTATCCTGCAGCTCTTTCTTCTCCACCCGAAGATCTGCGTACTTTTTGCTGGTCCCTTTTGCCTCCTCCATCAATTCCGAAATTTTATCATCCTTTTCGTTCCGCTCCGCCACCGTCTCCTGCAGCAGCATATTGGACTTCTGCCACTGCCACCCCATAGCCCCGGCGGTGATGGCCAGTGCAAGGCACAGCACCCCCAGCGCGACGACGCTCCACAGCGGCGCGCTCTTTCCTCTCGGTGTTTCAGGCGGCGCGGCCGGCAGGGTTTCCGCCGCTCTCTTCGCCTCCTCCTCGGCCTGGAGCTGGAGGAGCAGCGCCACGCCGTCCTCGGGCTCCTTCTTGGCTGCCTCTGGCATTTTCACCCCGGCAGACTCCGGCACGGTATTCTCCGGCTCTGTCTCACGGTAGATAGCGCGATACCCTCCGGCCGACTTTGGTACCTGCACCACCTCTGGTGCGGACGCCACACCGGCGTACTCCGTTCTCTCCAAAGCTGCCGCGACACGCTCCGCCTCCAGCCACACCGGTTCAGGGCTGAAAAGCGCCCGCCGTTTTTGGTAGTAGACCCAGTTGAGCCCCAGCATAAGCGCGCCGCCGATGATCAGCCCAATCCCTTGGGACACAGAGAAGGAGCTCTCAACTGCGGCTCCTAGGGACGCTAAATAAAAGCCGCAGACCACAGCGATGCCATGCCCGGCTAAAAGGCAGCACGGCCCCCACCACCGTCTCCTTATCAGCCCGATTTCGGCGGCAACCGTTATGCCCATCGACACGAGCGTATATGGCTGTACTTCCCCCAGTCCATATCTCGCCCCAAGGATTCCCACCAGGCCAATAACGAAACCAAGCGGCAGGTTGACGTACTTTAAAAAGCTGTGCCACGCCAGCGGCGTCCAGTTCCAATCGGTATAGCGTCTCATGTGAATACCCCCGATGCTCCATATTCTCTCTCTACTAAAGCCTCATGCACTTCCCCAGCAGGGATAGGCGCTATTTTTCCCCGTTCCTTTTACAGAAATCCAGATACTGCGCAACCGTCAGCTTACTCTTCATCGCATATCTAAGCACAATGTCATACGCGGCTTCCTGCTCCCCACCCTCCATGCAGTCAGCCACATGCCTGCGGGCCTTTTCCCCGGCCTCCTTTTCCTCCATCCCCTCCTGGGTCAGTTCGACTTTCCAGCAGTACTCACAGTACTCCGGAACGGTCAGGCCGCTCATCGCCGCATATCTTGAAACAAGCTGAAGTGCTCGGGCCCGGTCCTCTTCCCCGCCGCGCGCCTCTCTCCCCACATTTCTTTCTTCCGGTGGGGAATTCTTTGAGATCACATCTATAAAAATCCGGTTCCCTTTGCGCTGTAACGTGTCCCCGCCCTCTCCAGCCACAAGCAGTTCCCCCTAAAACCTCATGTACTCCTCCACGTCGAGGTTCCCGTATGTATACCAGCACACCGCTTTTTCCATAAACTCCTGCGTGACCCCAAACCGCTCGGCCAGCTCCCACATCTCGGTGTACCCCTCGGCCACCGCCTCGTCCAGCGCCTCGGCGGTCAGCAGCTTCTTCACCGCCCACTTGTCGGCCCGGTTCTCATGCCTTCGCCTCACGTCCAGCGCGGCATAGCGGTTATAAAAGCTCCCGGTGACACAGTGCCCCAGCTCATGGGCCAGATGCACCCACTCGCTGGGCCCCGAGTCGATGAGGTCATAGTCCATCAGGATGAAATCGCCCTTTTCCCCCGGCGCGGAGACGGAACCGTTCAGCGGGAGGCGACAGTATTCGATTGCGATCCCGTTCTCCTCCGCGGCCTGAAACAGTTCCCTCATTTTTCCCCCTTCTCATGGCGCTTTTTGATGAGCTCGACGGCAAAGAGCGCCTCGTTCCACATCTCGTCCGTAACCTCCCCGCCGCCGCCGAACAGCGCAAGCTTGAGGTCTTCCTCGCTGACGCCGCGCCCACCCTTTCCGGCGGGCGCTTTTTTTATACCCACCTCGTCGGTCTCATGGCGCAGGTAGGCCGACGTGGTTCCCAGCTCCGCCGCAAAAATCTCCAACGCCTCATCGGAGATGGCGCCGTTTCCATTCTTCGCGTCGTTAATGTACCCGCGTCCCTTCCCTGCCTTCGCGCAGAGATGCGACTTCTTTTTCCCCTGGTGCTGAATCAGTTTTTCCAGTCTATCAAAATCGACCAAAACAAAGCGCCTCCATCTGTACAAAGTAACGATTCCAAACTTTTGTTCGGAAAGCACTTGACACCCCACGTTTTGTTCGGTACAATAGCAGCGTACCGAACAATAGTTCGGACAGAATAACCCGGCAATCTGTTTGGGGCCGCAGCGTGTGCATTCCGTTCCACCTGAGCGGAGCATACCACAGCACCGAACAAAACGCAAGTATTATATGTAATTCCGAACATTGTTAAGAAAGGAGTGCGCAAATGGAACGCTGCTTCACCTGTGAGGAGGTCGCCGCGCGCTACGGCGTCAAGCTCACTACGGTCTGGGACTGGATTCGCAAGAAGAAACTCCCCGCCATTCAAACCGGTAAAAACTATGCCGTTCGTCCCGAGGACCTTGAGACCTTTGAGACGTCCCGCCGTACGATGCCCGATCCCACCGCCCGATGACAGGCTTATCCTACCACAACGCCGGCCCTATAAACCGTACTTTCACCAAGGAGGCGCCCAATGTTCCACGAGAGAGAGACCTACCGTGAAATCCTGACCCGGCTGGGCGAGCGGTTCCCGGGCCGCGAGGCCATCACCATCGCTGAAACCGCCGCCCTTCTGGGCCGCTGTTCCCGCACCGTTCGGGACGATAAGACACTGCCCAAGGTCAAGGTCTGCCGCGGGTATCTGGTGCCCCTGGTGGGCCTCGCCCGATGGCTGTCAAACCGATAAGGAGGACGCGCCATGCACAATCCAAACTCCGCCTGCGGGCCCTCTTCCATGTTCGATCCCATGGATCGCCAGGACCGCCCCGCTGCCGCCGCCTGCGCCAGGTGCCGGGGTGAAATCTACCCCGGCGAGACCGCGTACCTCTACGAGGGCCGCTGGCTCTGCCCCGACTGTTTCAAAGCGGAGATTGAAAAAATTCTCCGTCAGGACCCCCGCACTCTGGCGCTGGCCCTCGGGCTCGAACTGCAGAGGTACGGGGAGACAGTATGACGCTTGCCGACGTGGAAAACCTGTTTGAATACCTGAAAATTCACTTTGAGCACAATCCGAAGGCACATAATCGACTGCTCATGAAGGCCTGGCTGGAGCTTTTGGAGCCCTACAGTCCCGCGAATGTCAAAGCCGCGCTCCTGGCGGTGATGCGGGAAGGACGCCACTTCCCGGACTGTCAGGACATCGCGGTCAAATGCGCCCAGGCGGCCCCCGTAAGCGCTGGTCCGCCCGCGCAGACAGCGCCGGACTGGATTTTAGTCGAAGAATTCCATGCCGCCTACCGGCGGCTCAAGGAGGATGAGGAGGATGAGCAGGATAAAAAGGAGTAGGCGTCTGCCTACTCCTCAGACTCTCAAAAAACACCCAGGCGGAACATCTCGGAGGGAGGGATAGTGTGAAAGGGAACCGTCAGGGTTCCCTTTCGCGTGCAGGGAAACCACTTTTTGAACTTCTTACGGTGTTTCAAAAAGTGTAGCAGCCTGTCAAAGAGGTCCCGTAGGACTTCTTTGACAGGCTGAGGATAAAAAGGAGTAGGCATCTGCCTACTCCTTTTTACCCATCCTCGTGATTACGCTCCTCGGAGAAAACGACCCTGGTACCGTCCGACATCCAGGGGGCCACCCTCTGCTTGCTTGGTTTTCTTGGCGCCTTGGCTGGATCGGTGGGCCGCTGCTGACGCCCCGGTTTTTTCGGCATATCAATCACCCGATTTTATTCTGCGCAGAAACAAGAAATAAATTCAAGCGATAAAAGAACCGGCCCCACGTTCCCCAGCATACGAAAGCTTATAGTAATGAAACGGCGGTCTGGCAATTTCCGCATAGGAACTTTGCACGATACTCCTTTAAATTTTCTTCTGCTCCGCAATAGATACAATATGGTATGTGCTTTTGCAGAACCACGCAATCACCTTCTACCTGTATTTCTACAGAACTTTTCTCACCCCATCCCATGATGCGGCGTACTTCTAGTGGCAATACAATTCGCCCCAGCTCGTCAATTTTGCGGACATTTGCTTTTGTTTCCATAGAAATCTCCTTTCCTTAAATAAGATGGGTAAATCA
>DATMXU010000193.1:0-22954 GCA_035562355.1 Pseudoflavonifractor sp. | reverse complement strand
ATACATAAGTGTATGCCGAGACCTGCTGTCCCCATTCTTCACTCTGCCGCACAGTACGCAAAAATTGAACCACGAGTCAAGGAGGTAACCCCATGCTGGTAAACATGACCGATATCCTAGGCAAATCCCGTGAGGGGAAATACGGCGTCGTCGCCCCCAACATCTGCAACGAGGACTCTGCCCGTGCCGCCATTGAAGTGGCCGAGGCCAACCGCGCTCCGGTAATTCTGGACCTCATCTTCAACATGAACCCTGATATCCCCCTGCTGGCAAAGATGGTGCGTAAAATGGCCGAGCGAGCCACCGTGCCCGTGGCGCTGAACCTGGATCACGGCTCCACCTTCGAGCACGCCATGATCGCTATCCGCTCCGGGTTCTCCTCTATCATGGTGGACCGCTCCAGTCTCCCCTATGAGGAAAATGTGGCCGAGGTTTCCCAGCTTGTAAAAATCGCCCACTCCTTGGGCGTCAGTGTAGAGGCCGAGCTGGGCCACGTGGGCAGCGGTGAGAACTACGACGCAGATCGCAACGCGGGCCTCACCGATCCCCGCCAGGCCAAGGCCTACGTGGAACAGACCGGGGTGGACGCCCTGGCCGTCGCTATCGGTACCGCCCACGGCAAATATGTGGGCACGCCCCAGCTGGACTTCGGCCTCCTGCACGAGATCTATAGCGAGGTGGAGGTTCCCCTGGTTCTTCATGGCGGCTCCGGGTCCGGCGACGAAAATCTGGCCCGCGCCACCCGGGAGGGCATCACCAAGGTAAATATCGGTACCGACCTCTTCCAGGCCGGGATCGACAATCTGGTGGCCCGCCACGGCGAGCTCAAGCGGGCGCACCTGGCCTATTCCCTCATGGCCGAGGGCTATAAGGCCAAGCTCACCCACTATATGAAGCTCTTCAACCAGTGCGGCAAGGCGTAAGTGGGAACGGTATGGAGATGAATGAGATACCTGCCATCGTCTGCCTCTCTCACGGCCCGTTTGGCCAGGCCCTGGCCGATACGGCCCAGGTGATCTACGGCAAGGCGGAGGCGCTCCACGCCATTGTACTGGAGGAGGGCATGGACATCGACGACTACATGGAGAAGTTGGAGGAGCTGATCGTGCGCTACAGCGAGAAGGTCTTTTTCCTCGTGGACATCCAGGGGGGAACCCCCTACAACTGTCTGATGCGTGCCGCGCGAAAGCACCGCCTCCACGCCATTGCCGGGGCTAACGTCCCTGTTCTTTTGGAGCTCCTTGCCAGCCGGGACGTCTGCCCGTTGGAGAGACTTGCAGACGCCGTGATGGCAAACGCAGGCGGGAGCGTCGGTAACCTCAAACCCCGGTTGGAGCACTTTTTTGGCATGTAGCGCATGATGTGAACTTGAAACGAGGTGGTAAACCCTTATGGCTGTTAAAAAAATCGTCATGCTGGCCGACTCTTCCATGACGCTTGAAAAGCTATCGGCCCCCGGTGCCCGGCAGATCCTGGGCCGTTTGGACCCTTATGGCGTTGAGCTTGTCTTTGTCCAGGACCAGAACGGCTGGACGCGCAAGGACTTCACCGATTATGCCTCCCTGGTGGAGAAGAACGGGCCGGAATCCTTCACCCCCAACCCCGAGCTCCTAAAGGAGGCCAGATACGCCGACATCATCCTGGCCAACTTCGCCCCTGTTGGCTCCAGGGTCATCGATGCGGCGGAGCACCTGGGGATGATCGGGGTCACCCGCAGTGGGGCCGAGAACATAAACATTGCCTATGCGAAAGAGAGAGGGATCCAAGTGGCTGTCTCACCCGGACGCCTCTCTGACCCGGTGGCGGACTTCACCGTCGGCCTCATGCTGGCGGAGTCCCGGAACATTGGGCGGCTGGACCTGGCCCACGGTGTAGACTGGCAGGCTGTCCCGCCCAATCAGGACTATGTGAGAAGCCTAAAGAACGCGGTAGTCGGACTGATCGGCTATGGCATCATTGGTCAGAAGGTGGCCAAGCGGGTGCAGGCGTTTGGCTGCACTACCGTCGCCTACGACCCGTTCTGCCCCGCCGAAATCTTCTCGCAGACCGGCACCGCCCCAGTCCCTCTGGAGGAACTCATGGGCACCTCCGACTTTGTCAGCGTCCATGCCCGGCTCACGCCGGAGACGAAGGGCCTTGTCACCCGCGGACTGATCGCCCTCATGAAACCCACCGCCTACTTTATCAACACTGCGCGGGCGGACCTGGTGGACGAGGACGCGCTGGCCGAGGCGCTCTATACCCACAAGATCGGCGGCGCGGGGCTGGACGTCTTCTCCATCGAGCCGCTGGTGGATGAGCACCTGCTGCGCAGGTGCGACAACGTAACCCTCACGCCACACCGGGCGGGTAACTGCTGCAATCTGGCTGAGCTCTCTCTGGATATCCTCCTGGACGACGTGGAGCATTTCCTGAGCGGCCGCCCGCTGCTCTACCCTGCCAAATGACAACGGGGACCGGGGGGGGATTGTCAATGGATTTAGGATTGAAAGACAAGACCGTGATTGTTACGGGAGGCGCCAAGGGCATTGGCTCCGGTATCTCCGAGGTCTACGCTCAGGAGGGCGCTAACCTGGTCATAAACTATCACAGCGACCAAGCCGGGGCGGAGGCGTTCGCGGTTTCACTTGCGGAGAAATACGGTGTGCGCATCGTCTGTGTTCAGGGTGATGTCAGCTCAGAGATCGAGGTAAAACGCGTTTTCGATGCGGCGGAGAGCGCGTTCGGCGCGGTGGATATCCTGGTCAACAACGCCGGGCGGGGCTATACCGCCGACTTCCGGGAGATCACCTTGGAGGACTGGAACCGCTGCCTGAACGACAACCTGACAGGCCAGTTTCTCATGTCCCGTGAGTTTGCCCGCCGTGCTATCCCCGCGGAGCGAAAGGGCTGGATCGTCAACATCCTGTCCAAGGCCTCCGTAAGCTCTACTACTAAGGGCCGGGTCTGCTACGTGGCAAACAAGGCTGGCGAGCTGGGCCTTACCCACGCTATGGCGGTGGATCTCACGGGGCACGGTATCCGGGTCAACGGTGTGATGCCCGGCTTTGTAATGGCCTCCACCATGCGTCGCCAGCTGGAACGGGATCCGGAGGACTTCGCCCGCCGGGTGGGCCGGGTACCCATCGGACGCCCTGGAGAGCCTTGGGAGATCGGAACGATGGTGGCGTTCCTCAGCAGCGAAAAATGCGAGTTGGCGGTTGGCGCCTGTGTGGACATGACCGGCGGACTATTACTGGGATTTTAATGGAAAGGAGGAGATGAAAAAGATGAGCATTGTTATGACGAGGGTAGACGCACGGCTTGTCCACGGGCAGGTGGCTGCACGCTGGACCCGCACCCTCAGCGCCGACCAGATCGTGGTTATCGACGACCCCACGGCCAACGACGCCTTTATGGTGGAGCTGCTGACCCTGGCCGGGCCCGCCGGAGCCAAAATTATCTGTTACACGGTGGAGAAAGCCGTGGAGGAGTGGAGCAAAAATCAGTTTGGTTCCAAGAAGACCATTATCATCTTCCAGAACATTGAAACCGCAAAACTGGCTTTTGATAAGGGCGTGAAGTACAAATCCCTAAACATCGGCCAGGTCCCCAAGTCGCCGGAGCGGCGGCATGCCAACAATACCGTCCATCTCAGCGACCCGGAGCTGGACACTCTTCTGGCACTCAGCCGGGAGAACGTAGAGGTCTATTTCCATCCCACGCCCGATGACAAGCGTGTGACGTTGGAAACGGTGGAGAAAAAAATGCGCAAGTAACCCCTATCCCGCACATTGAATAGATCCGAAAATTATAAGGGAGGGTTTTGGTTTGACTCAGTTGACACTAGGCGTATGTTTTCTCGTAGCTTGTTACTATTGGTTCTCCTGGTGGGATGTTGGCATGATCGGCAATATCGTCACCAACTGCACCTTTATCGGCTTTGTCTTCGGCCTCTTCTTCGGCGACGTAACCACCGGTATTATTATCGGCGCGACCATCAACTCCATGTATCTCACCACAGTCGCCGCCGGCGGCAACCTGGGCAGCGACGCGTCGCTGGCCTGCTGTATCGCCATCCCGCTGGCTTTCTCCATGAACCTTTCCGCAGAGGCCGCTGTGGCGTTTGCCATCCCCTTCGCCGTGCTTGGCACCTTCCTGGATAATATCCGCCGCTCGGTCAACGCATTCTGGAACAAGCCTGTCCAGAATGCCGCTGAGGCGGGCAATACCAAGGGCATCTTCCTCTATTCCGTGCTCGGCCCTATCGCATTCGGGTTCCTGGTCCGCGTCCCGGTCGTTACAGTAGTCCTCTACGCCCTGGGCAAGGGCGCCGAGAGCGTCCTGCAGAGTATCCCCGCCTGGGTTATGACGGGCTTTGCCGATGTAGGCAAGGTTCTTCCCGGTATCGGAATGGTTCTCTGCGCCACACTTATCGGACGGACCAAGATGCTCCCCTTCTTTATCATCGGTTTCTTTATCTACGCGGCTACCGGCATGACCTCCGTCCTGGTGATCTGTATCTTTGCTGTCTGCATTGCCATTATCTATGTCTATCTGGCCTTCCCCGCCGGCCTGGAGCCGGCCGAGCAGATCGAAACCGCCTCGGCTGTCGAGGTGCCCCATGAGGGTGCGTTAAATAAATCCATGCAGGTTAAGACGGCCATCCGTGTTCTGTTTCTACATCGGTTTTCCAACAACATGCAGTCCCAGTTCGGCCCCAGCCTCTGTTACGCACTGACTCCCGCCCTCAAGGAAATCTATAAAAACGATGTTGACGGTTTGAAGGACGCCCTGACTCGCCATGTGCAGCCTTATATCTCTGAGATGACCTGGGGGAACTGTATCATGGGCGCTGCCCTGGCGATGGAAGAGCAGAAGTGTGCGGGCGCACCCATCAGCGGCAGCGATATCTCCGCCGTCAAGGTCGGTCTTATGGGGCCCTTTGCCGGGTTCGGTGACAGTTTCAACTGGGCCACCGTGGCTCCCATCATCCGCTCCCTGTTCCTGCCCTTCGGTATGTCCGGCAGCTTTATCGGTGTCCTGATGGAGCCTGTGGTGCGCATCTACGCCATAGTACTGGGCACGATCACCTTCCGTCTTGGCTATCAGAAGGGCCGCTCCGCCCTCACCCAGATCCTGCGCGGCGGCTGGCTGGAAAAAATCATGACCGGCGCGGGCGTCCTGGGTATGTTCATGATCGGCGCCATGTGCGCGAAATACACGACGCTGACTACCCCGCTGGTTCTGGAGCTTTCCACCGGGACCTTCGTCCTGCAGGACCGCCTGAATTCTATTCTTCCCGGCCTGATTCCCTTCGCCATCGTTATGGGCGCTTACGCTTTCCTGCGTAAGGGCGGCAACTACATGAAACTTATCCTTATCGTGTTCGTGGCCTGCCTTGTGGGCGCGTTCTTCGGAATCCTCTGATTTTCGGGTATCCGTCCATTCTCCCGGGGGGAGTGTCCGCCCTATGCTCTCCCCGGGAGGGATACTGAATGATAGAAGGAGACTTTAAATGGAAAAGATTCTCGCACCCAGTCTTAACTGCGCCAACTTTGACTGCCTTCGTGACGAGGTGGTTCGGCTGGATGCCGCGGGGGCGGACATGTTCCACCTGGACATCTGCGACGGAGTGCTCACCGACCGGCTCTCTATGGGGTTGCGCGATTTGCAGAGCGTCCGCCGGAACACCAAAAAGCCTGTGGACGTGCATCTCTATATGATGAACCCCATACGGCATATTGACGCCTTCGTCAGGGAGGGGGCCGATATTATCTATGTGTTTCCGGAGTCTGAACGGTTTATTGCCAATGCCCTCTATTACATCCGCCAGTGCGGGAGAGCGCCCGGTCTGGCGGTGGGCTGGGGCGCCTCAGTGGAGGCACTGAGCGGGCTGCTGCCGCTGGTGGATTACGTGATGGTAAACACCGCCAACCCTGTCTCTCCAGGCCGTGACTTTATGGACGAGGCGTGGGAAACTCTTCAAAAGCTGATTGATGCAAAAAGAAGGTACCCGTTTAAGCTTTTGGTAGACGGCGCCATTACACCGGACATCATCTCAAAGTGCTGGAAAATAGGCGTGGATGGATTCTCCATGGGGACCGGGTGTCTCTTTGGTCCCAAATGGGAGAGCAAGAGCTACGAAACTATATTTAAAGAGCTGCGCGCCCTCTAGCAGCTCGATCAAGGGAAAGGGAGTGGGTCGATATGGACCTCCGGCCACGTCAGAGCAAGGGGAAGAAAATATCCCCGGTGGAAACCGGCATGTGTGTCGGCGGTATCGCCGGATATTTTGTCGGGCAGCTCACAGGCGCAGAGACAGTCTGCACGGTCACGGGTTTTCTTCTCGGACTTTTCCTGGGCGTTCTGGTTATCCTATGCTGGAGCCGGGGGGAGAGACGCCTGCACTGAGTTGCTTTTAGCTAAAATGCACCACGCAGCGATTTACAGACGTTATTTCCTGTGCTATACTAAAAAATAAACACATTCTGACTCTGTTGAATATCCTGCGAAAGGAGGGTGGCGGCTCTGGATAATGCGACTCCAAGATATTATCAAGTGATGAACTATATCAAGCAAAATATTTCGGAAGGTCATCTGCGCCCGGGCGATAGGATTCCAACTGAAAGCACATTGATCGAGGCCCTACAGGTGAGCCGCAGCACTGTCCGTAAGGCCTTGCAGGAGCTGGTGTCCGGTGGAATCATTGAACACCGCCCCAACAAGGGCCACTACGCGATGCGCCTCGGCGTAGACCACTCCCGTACCAGCGTCCGCAGTCTCTTCAACGTCATTGAGGACAACGGCTATCGCCCCTCCTCCCGGATTCTGAGGGTAGAGCATTTTCCGTGCCCGCTTACCATTTCGAACGAATTACGCTGTTCTCCTGGTGTAGAACTCTTTTTTATTGAACGAATCCGTTATGCCGATACGTTCCCCCTTGCACTGGAGAGCCTCTACTTTCCGGCAAAGCGACTGGAGGGGCTGGACCCTCAGCGCCTCATCCACGAATCCCTGGCCAGGATTATGACTACAGAGCACGGCATCAACATCATGTACTCCAACCATCGCCTGGAACCCGTTATTCCCACGCCGCAGGAGATGGAGCTTTTAGAGCTGAAGTCGCGGGACCCTCAGCTCCTGATTCACATGACAGCTATCGACCAGGACGGCAAGGCGGTCAAATATGCAAAGATTCTCTACCTCTCCGACGTGGTGGACTATACCTTCACCTGGTACAGCAGCCAAAAAGGCTTTGCCCGGCAACCCAGCGCCGAGCGGGAGATGTAAATAATAAGACCGAGGGCTTTTGCCCTCGGTTTCTTTATCAGTATTTCTCTACTCCATGCTTAAATATCCGGCCCGGACGCGTTTGGACGGCCTCAGCCAATCCGAACGTAGTTGAGACTTGAACAGATTGGTAATAAACAGTAAAAATGCAGGGGCTGGAACCCCCGAAGTATCAGATGGTACTTGCCCTAAACTGTTCTTCTGCATGATATGGGTCTCACAACTAAATCATACCAAAAACAGAGCCTTCGTGCCTGCTTTCGCAGTCACTTTGGCTCTGTTTTTTCGGCTATTTTTTTATGGCTTGAGAAATAGAGGCCGCTGCCTTTACCGCCCGATCAGGCCCTGCTCGGTCAAGAAATCGCGGGCCGCCTGCTCAGGTGATACGCCCTCCTCATCCACCCTATAGTTCAGGGAACGCATGACATCATCGGTGAGCACACCGTTCAACTGAGATACAACATTTTTCAGCTCGGGGTACTGCACCAGCGTGTCCTCATGAAACATGGGTATTGCGTAGTAAGTGAGGAATGCGCGCTGATCGTCGTCCAGCACAACAAGGTCATAGGTCTTCAACATACCGTCGGTAGAGAAGGCGGTGATCACGTCGCTCTTTTTCTCCGCGACCGCTGTATACCTTAAGCCCCCGTCTATGGGCACCACGTCTTTAAAGCGGGTGCCATACATTTCGTTCATGGCGATCACGCCGTCCTCGCGGTTGTTGAATTCAATGGTGGGGGAGAAAATCAGCTGGTTGCTCACCTTGGCAATGTCACTGATATTCTTTAGATCGAATCTTTCAGCGGTGTCCTGCCGCACGGCCAGTACATAGGCATTGTTAAAGCCGATCTGATCCAGCACCTCAATATGGTGGTCGCTGCGCATCTTCCCTCGCACAGTGTCGTAAATTACCTGGGTATCAGTGGTGAAGGGCTGCTGCAGCAAACTGCCGTAGGCGGTGCCGGTATACTCGATATACAGGTCGATGTCTTTATTCTGCAGCGCCTCAAAGCAGATACTTGAACTGCCCAGGTTCAGCTTGCGCTCCACCTGAATGTCGGTCTGATCTTCGATCAAATCGGCATAGAGGTTGCCAAGAATCAGCTGTTCGGTAAAGTTCTTGGAGCCTATGCGGATGGTGCGGTCCCCGAAGGAAAGACCCGAAAGGCCGACTGCCAGAATCACAACGGCCAGAATGGCGGCAATCGCCGAGAGGGTGGCGCGGCGTTTTCTCTTTAGCTGGGTCACCTTTTCCTTTGTCATATTGACATCCAGCTTGGTAAGGCTGATGGGGGTAACCACCCTTTCCAGCTTGCCCACCACAAAATCCATCAGCAGGGCCAGGATACAGGCGGGTATGGCGCCGGAAAGGATTAAAAAGGTGTTGCTGGTCTGGATACCCGAAAACACCAGGTAACCCAAACCGCCTGCGCCGATAAAGGCGGCGATCGTAACAAGTCCGACGGCGGTGACCGACGAGATGCGGATACCCGCCATGATAATCGGAAGGGCCAGCGGAATCTGCACCTTGGCAAGCACCTGCATTTTGGTCATGCCTATGCCATGAGCAGCTTCCAAAGTTTCGGGGTTTATATTGTTCAGCCCGGTATAGGTGTTTTTTATAATGGGAAGCAGGGAATAAACCACCACCGCAAAAATGGCGGGAGGGGTACCAATCCCTAAAAACGGAATCAAAAAGCCCAAAAGCGCCAGGCTGGGCACCGCCTGGATGACATTGACCGTGCCGATGATCGGCTTGTTCAGCGCCTTGACGCGGCTGATCAAAATTCCGACTGGCACGCCGATCAGCACGGCAATGGACACCGAAATGAGGGCAAGCTGAATATGGCGTATAAACAGGTCAAATACCTGACTGCGAATATTCCAGAAATACTCAAAGAAGTTCATCATTCACCCTCTTCTTCCAGGCCGATAAATTGCTGGCTTAAGGTGGTTACCAGACTGGTTGTGGTAATCAGCCCCAACAGCAGTCGGTCCTCACCCAGCACTGGAATGTAGGAGATCTTTTTCTCCTGTACGGTTTTTAACAGGTCCACAATGGAATCATCCGGCTTTGCGCTTAAAAATTCGGTGCGCATAATTTCACCCAGGGTTTTGGAGAGGTCTTTTTCCAGCTGGATCATCCGGGCGGTTATAATGCCCACCATATGATTTTGCGCATCCACGACCAGCACGCTGTCTACCCTATTAAAGCGCATCAGCTCAATGCATTTCAGCAAAGAGAGGCTGTCGGTACTTGTAATGGGGTTGGTGATCATAATATCCCGGGCTTTGATCAGCTCAGGGATACTCCAAATGCGGTTGCGCCCCACAAAATTCGAAACATACTCGTCCACCGGGTTTTTCAGAATGTTCTCAGGGGTATCGTACTGTACGATTTCACCCTTGTTGAAAATACAGATCTTATCTGCAATTTTGATTGCCTCGGCCATATCGTGGGTAACAAATACAATGGTTTTTTTCAGCTGCGCCTGCAGGTTGACCAGCTCGATCTGCAGCTGCGAACGGCTGATAGGGTCAAGGGCGGAGAATGGCTCGTCCATTAAAATGATCTCGGGGTCGGTGGCAAAAGCTCTGGCCACCCCAATGCGCTGTAGTTGCCCACCGCTGAGCTGAATGGGGTAACGGTAAAGAAACTCGTCCGGGCTGAGCCCGATCATCTCCATCAGCTCCACGGTTCTTGCCTCGATCTTATTTACATTACGCTTTTCCAAACGGGGGATGATTTCGATATTTTCCTTTACCGTCAGATGGGGGAACAGACCGGTCTGCTGGATCACATAGCCCATGGTGCGGCGCAGCTCAATAACATCGCGGTCTTCTGTATCGGTGCCGTTGATATAGATCTTTCCCGAAGTTGGCTTGACTAGCCGATTGATCATCTTTAACGTGGTGGTTTTTCCACAGCCGCTGGGGCCGATGAGCACAACCAGTTCTCCTTTGTCAATCTCCAAATTCATGTTTTCGATGACAGGGTTGTGCTTGTACACCTTGGAGACGCTTTCAAATCGAATCAGAAATCATCCCTCCTATTCCGTAAAGTATAGTTCTGCAAAATCTGACTTTTGTCGGTGACGAATAAAAGATTTTTTAGATTGACAGGATTATTTTATCTTAAGTTGACCTGCTTTGCAACTTTAAAAGGAAAATTATCCTCCAAACTTTGTAACGCCCTGTCACTAAATGCGTGTTTCTGCAGCAATTATGTGCAGAAACCCTTTTTGTTATTTGGAGAAGGTACGGCCCGCCGTTCTCGATATATAGCACTGACATGCCGGATGAATCTTTGGTATTTTCACTTTCTGCCGCACATATGGTTGAGCCGAGGTGATGTAGTTGAAGGGCGCGCAGAGAGATATGATAGACGTTTTACTGGGAACCGTATTTGAGCGGGGGCTTATATCGGAAACGACCTATAGATCGGCCCGAAATTCGTTGGTTTCGGCTATGGACTTCCCGAACCTGCTGGGGTATCCTGTGTGCTTGACAAAGGAGGCGGCAGGGGATGGAAATACGTAAATTTCGCAATGAGCTGCGCATGGGACGCTCAATATACGACCTGCCGCTGCGGGTCACGTTCTACGCGCGGGTATCCACAGACAAATTCGAGCAGCTCAGCAGCCTTGAAAACCAGGTTCAGTACTATACCGAGCTCATTCAGAACAAACCAAACTGGACCTATGTCGACGGCTATGTGGACGAGGGTATCAGTGGGACAAGTACAAAAAAGCGGGATAGTTTCAATCGGATGATCGCGGACGCCAAGGCGGGACGCTTTGACTTCATCATCACGAAGGAAATATCCCGCTTTTCCCGTTCCACCCTGGACAGCATCAGGTACACGCAGGAGTTGCTGGATCACAATGTGGGCGTCCTCTTCCAAAACGACAATATCAATACTTTGGATACGGACAGCGAGTTCCGTTTGGTGGTCATGGCGGGCGTGGCCCAGGATGAGGTGCGCAAGCTCTCTGAGCGCTTGAAATTCGGTTTCCGTCAGTCCATCAAGAACGGGCGGGTGCTGGGCAACGACAAGCTCTGGGGCTACGACAAGAAGAACTGCAGGCTGACCATCAACGAGGACGAGGCGGAGGCCGTGCGGCAGATCTTCGATCTCTACGCCAACCACAAGCTGGGTATCCGGCGCATCTCTCAAACACTCTATGACAAGGGCTATACCAGCAGACTGGGAAACGAGTTCAACGTGGCCACCATTCGCCATATCCTGCTCAACCCCAAGTACAAGGGCTGGTACTGCGGCAATAAGACGCAGTCACTGGACTATCGCAGCAAGAAGAAGGCCTTCCTGGAGGAGAGCGAGTGGGTGACTTACCCCGACCCGGACATCCCGGCTATCATATCGGAGGAGCTGTGGGGCAGGGCCAACGCCCTCTACAAGTCCCGCAGTGAACAGGTGGCGGAGCACCAGAGCGGGGCCGAGTACCACAACCGCTACGCCTATAGCGGGAAAATCATCTGTGAGGAGCACGGCGTCAGTTTCCACCGGCAGCTATTAAAGAGCGGCAAAGGCGAAAAAGAGGTCTGGCAGTGCAAGGTATACCGGAACCGTGGCCGGGCGGCCTGTTCGGCTCCCCAGCTTAGGACTGCGGAGTTAGATATGGTCATGGCATATATTTTTGATCGGCTGGCGCAAAATAAACGGGCAATCGTAGACGCGGTGATGACGGTTATCCGCGCCGCACCCGACGAGCACGACTATGAGCGAGACATGACCCGGCTGGAGGAGGACATCACCATTTTACATACCAAGAAGGACCGTCTCTTAGAGATGAGTATGGCGGAGGCCATTACGATCACGGAGTTTAAGACCCGCAACGACGGTTTCAACGAGCAGCTCGGCAATCTGCAGGAGCGGCTGGACGCCCTCCGGGCGGAGGCACAGAAAAGCAAGGCGTCTACCGAGCAGCTGGACAAAATCAAAGCCGCTCTTGAAGAAGAGCTCTCCTTCAAGAACGGCATCAATTCCGCCCTGGTGACCACCATACTGGATCAGGTTATAGTCAAGAAAAACAGCACCAAGGAAGAAATACACCTGGACATCCACCTGAAATCTGGCGACCCCTGCGGGGTCGTTTTTGAACGGGGAAAATCCTCCTTCCGCTTTGTACGTTTTTCATGATGTGTGCCACCAGACGGAGGTTGTGCTCAATGAGAATGTTGCGGGCCTCCATATCCCCGGCCTGGAGGCGCTCTAAATAGTGGCGCTCCTCCTCGGCCTTGAGAGGACGCGGAAAGGAGCCGCCGCCCCCCGAGAGACGAAGGGTGACGAAGAGACTGTTGAGCATCAGAAGAATCCAGGCCGATATCACATATTTCCCCTCCAAACGGACGCTGATGCTCCATTCTATTCGGGTGCGGCAAGTCCCTATGTGTCCCCACACCGCCGGAAACGGAAAAGCTCCTCATTGTTTTTTGCGATTTTGTCTGATAGAATGAGAGAAACTCAAGGGAGGAGGGTATGCTATGTGGCAATGCCCCAAGTGTAAACGGGAATTCAAGAATACCAATCAGGACCATTTCTGCAGCGAGACGCCGGAAACGATCGACGCCTATATCGCCGCGCAGCCGGAGCCGGTCCAGCCTCTGCTAAAGCAGGTGCGGGATACGCTCCGCGCCGTGCTCCCGGAGGCGCAGGAGCGTATTTCGTGGAGGATGCCCACCTACTGGCGGAGGCAAAACATCGTCCATTTTGCGGCATTTAAAAAGCACATCGGACTGTACCCCGGCGAACGGGCCATGGCGCATTTCAGCGAACGGCTCGCAGACTATAAGACGAGCAAGGGCGCCGCGCAATTCCCATACGACAAACCGCTCCCGCTCCCGCTGATCGCCGAAATAGCGAAATGGTGCTATGATCCCGAAAATCATCATTGACAGTCAGGAGAGGCCCTATGAGACAGGAAAAAAGGGAATTATCGTTTGATCAGCGGCAAGCGCTGCTGGGCGCCTTAAAAGCCCGCTTTGAGGAGAACCGTGGCCAGCACCAGGGCTTGAGCTGGGACAAGATACAGGAAAAGCTGGAGGCGAACCCGGAAAAGCTGTGGTCCCTCAGTGAAATGGAGCGCACCGGCGGCGAGCCGGACGCCGTAGGCTTTGACGATGAGACGGGCGAGTATATTTTTTACGATTGCGCCGCGGAGAGTCCCAAGGGCCGCAGGAGCATCTGTTATGACCGGGCGGGGCTGGAGTCCAGAAAGGAGCACAGGCCGGAGGATACCGCCGTCGATATGGCTGCCTCCATGGGCATCGAGCTGTTGACGGAGGCAGAATACCGGGGATTACAGGGGCTTGGGGCCTTCGATACCAAAACGTCGAGCTGGGTAAAAACCCCGCCCGATATCAGAAAACTTGGCGGGGCCCTCTTTTGTGACCGCCGCTACGATACCGTCTTCGTGTACCACAATGGAGCGGAATCCTACTATGCCGTTCGGGGGTTCCGCGGTCTGCTGAGGGTCTGAATATTTGCGTCGAGGTTATAAGAAATCCCTGCGAAATTACAGAGCAGGCCGAACCCTAATCAGAGGATTCGGCCTGCTCCTTTTATCTCTATGTAAGGTCGGCGTCAATCAAGTGGCAGTAGAGGTTCCCATTTTCCTCATAGGTCTGGAATTCGCCGTCCACGGTGATTTCGCTCCCGAGCTCGGGGTAATCCTCGGGGTAGGCATGGTCCCCTTCCCATACAAACTCTATTCCCTGTGAGCAGCAGGCAGTCGCATCTGCGATAATGGCGGCAAAATAAATATTGTCGGCGGCCTGATCCTCATAGACCGCGAACTGCCCCTTCATCTTTACCCTTTTCCCCGTGTAATCCTCAGGGTTCATCATCATGTTGTAGACCTCGGAATAGATCATCGTACTGCTCAACTGCGTCAGGTCGACGTCAATATCCCCGGTGGAAACAGCCGGCTCCTCGGGCGGCTCCGTCTGCGGCGGTAAACGCACCGCCCCGGCCGTCTCCTTGACGCCCTCATTTTTGTCCACTCCCTGATCCGCGGAATCATTTCCACAGGCGGACAGGGAGAGCAGCATCGCTAATATCAGCAGAAAACAGCTCCACTTTTTCATTTCTTGACACCCCCTATGATAAGTCCCGCTGCAAAGAACATTCCGAACGCCACGATATCCACGGCGACGATGGTCGAGCCGACCGGCGTTCCGGCAAGGATGGAGATCAGTATCCCCAGCAGGGCACAGAACACCGACAGCACCACCGAACAGATCGTCACGGACCGAAAGCTTTTGAACACCCGCATTGCCGAGAGCGCGGGGAAAATCACCAGCGCGGAGATCAGAAGCGAGCCGACAAGGTTCATCGCCAGCACGATGATAATTGCGATCACGATGGCAATCAGCAGATTATAGGTGTTTGCCTTCGTCCCGGTGGCCTTTGCAAAGTCCTCATCGAATGTGACAGAGAAAATCTTGTTGTAAAACAGAATGAATACGGCCACGACGACCACTGACAGCACCGCGCAGATCCACACCTCGGTCTGGGTCAGGGTCAAAATCGAGGTGGAGCCAAATAAGGTGCTGCACACGTCGCCCGACAGATTGGACGAGGTGGAGAACAGGTTCATCAGCAGATAGCCGATCGCCAGCGAGCCCACCGAGATCATGGCAATGGCGGCGTCCCCTTTGATCTTCGTGTTTTGCCCTGTGCGTAAAAGCAGCACCGCGCAGACAATGGTGACCGCCAGGACAAGCGGCATATCGCTGGATAGGTCCAAGACCGCCGCGATCGCGATCGCGCCAAAGGCGACGTGGGAAAGCCCGTCACCGATAAAGGAGAAACGCTTCAGCACCAGCGTCACCCCGAGCAGCGAGGAGCACAGGGCGATCAGTACGCCGACGATGAGGGCATAGCGCACGAAGGGATACTGCCAATAGAGCTCGAGCTTTTGCAATACGGCGCTCATTCCGCAGCCCCCCCTTCAAGGTCGGTAAAGGCCCTGCCGCTCTCGCTCTGCAGATAGTCCTGTCTCGTGCCGAAAAACACGGTCTTTCCGATATGGAGGATATGACTTGCATAGCTTACGGCGGCGGCAACGTCGTGGGAGATCATGATGATGGTAATGCGGTCCTCCCGGTTCAGTCCCTCGATCAGGCGGTACATCTCCGCGGTGACCCTCGGGTCAAGGCCGGAGACGGGTTCGTCCAGGAGGAGCACCTTTCGCGTCGCGCACAGGGCGCGGGCGAGCAGGACGCGCTGCTGTTGACCGCCGGAAAGCTCACGGTAGCAGCGTTTTTCAAGCTCGCTGATCCCCATCTTCTCCATTGCCTGCGCCGCGATGCGCTTTTCCTCCCGGTTATAAAATGGGCGAAGTCCGCACCTCCCCTGGCATCCGGAGAGCACGATCTCTCTCACGGATGCCGGGAAGTCCTTTTGCACTACGGTTTGCTGCGGCAGATATCCGATCTCGTTTGGCTTTAACCCGTCACCTGTCAGAACCTCGCCCCGTATCGGAGCCTGCAGACCGAGTATGGTTTTCATGAGCGTGCTCTTCCCGGAGCCATTTTCTCCCACGATGCAGAGATAATCCCCCGCATGAACCGAGAAACTCAGGTCGCGCAAAATTATCTTTGCATCATACCCGAGCGATAAGTTTTGACAAGTGAGCTGAGCCATCGTGCCGTCTCCTTACTTCAACGCGTCTTTCAGCGTCTCCAGGTTTTTCTCCATCACAAAGAGATAGGTCGTGCCGTTTTTCACATCATCAGAGGTTGTGGCCTGCATGGAGTCCAGGACCAATACCTGCTGGTCCTTGCCGCGCGTATTGGAGATGACGGTCTCCGCAATCTTGTGGTTTGTGCCCTCAATGGTCAGCACACAGTTCAGGCCCAGGGTATCCATCTTATCCGCAAGGAAGGTGATGGTTTCAAAGCTGGCCTCGGTCTCGGCCGAGCAGCCGACAAACGCGGCATAGTAGGTAAGGCCGTAATCGTCTACGAGATAGCGGAACGGGAACCGGTCGCCGAACAGGAGGGTCTTCTTCCCCGCGCCGTCCACAGCCGCCTGGTATTCCCCGTCGAGGGCGGAGAGCTTTTCGATGTAAGCCGAGGCGTTGGCCGCGTAAGCATCCTTGTGGTCGGGGTCGATCCCGGCGAGCTTGTCGGCAATCACGCCGCAAAGGATCTCGGTGTTTTTGAGCGAGAGCCACACGTGCTCGTCATATTCGGCCTCCTCGCCGTCGTGCTCTTCCTCGGCCTCCTCTTCCTCCTGCATCCCCTCGACGACTTCCTCTTCCTTCGCTTCGTCGCCCAGGACATCCAAAAGGTTGATGACCACCATGTTCTTGTTGGTCGCCTCCTTCAGGGCGTCCTCGACCCATCCGTCAGACTCCCCGCCTACATAGATGAAGAGATCGCAGGCCGAAATCTTAACAATATCGTCAGCCGTGGGCTGATAGCTGTGCAGGTCGACGCCGTTGTCCAGCAGCATCGTCAACTCCGCGCCGTCGGCATTGCCGCCCAGGATCTCCCTCACCCAATCGTACTCGGGGAAGATGGTCGTTACAATGCTCAGCTTAGTGCTGTCGGCGGCCGGGCCGCTGTTCCCGCAGCCGGTCAAAACGCCTGCCAGTAAAAACAGGCTGAGGAAAATAGAGAGCATCTTTCTCATGAATATAAACCTCCAAAAGTTTGAAATCAAAAATGGGCGCAAAAATACAAGGACATGGCTATGTCACACGAAAAATGGACATAGTCCGCCCTTGTCGGAGGTTTTAATCGTTAAGCCTGATCTTCTGGCTGACCGGCGTGGCGCACAGGAAAACAGGCGGCACAAAAAGGACGGCCGCCAAGACCGCAGCAAGCGCGGGGAGGAGGACGGCGCTGGCCGCCACTCCCGCGCCAAGCCGCTTTAACGTCTGCTGCGCAGACTGGATATGTGCGCAGATGGAGCAGTGCTCGCCCGTACAGTTGTGGTCCGCCTCCACCGCGATATAGGTCAAGGAGAGGAGCGTCACGAGAATAAAGCAGACGCTTACCGCCAAGGCAATATGGCGTTTCCACCTATTCCGCATGTCGCTCCCCCCTTTTCGTCCCGTCTATTTCGGTCTCCTACCTATGTTCACAACAGCTCCTGCAGGTTCCATAAAAAACGGTTTTCGGAGCGTCAATGTCGAATCCATGTGTATCGGACAGGTGCCTTTGTATCTGCTCCAGCTCCTTGCATTGAAAATGAATCAGTTTCCTGCACTTCTCACACTTCAGATAAAAGCACTGCTCCCTGTCATCCTCGCCGCCGTCGCCGACATACTCAAAATGGGCGCCTGAAACGCCGTCCACCAGGTATTTCTTTACCTCCCCGTCGGCGACCATTCTCTCAAGGTGGCGGTAGATCGTCGTGATGCCAACGGCAATGCCCTCCTCAGAGAAATGCTCAAGAATATCATTTACCGTTACATGTGACCCGTGCAGAGATTTCAAATAGGAGACAAGGACGTCCTTTTGCCTCGTCTTGTAGTACGCCGCATGGTTCAACGGTCCGGCCCCCTTCTCCCAGCTTGAAAATCATTTTTATTTTATCTCTCACCCCCTTTGTTGTCAACACAAATTGAAAACCGTTTTCAATTTAATCGTATAGCAAAGAGCGGGCCCCCGAATGGGGGGCCATCAGCCTGTCAAAAAAACCTTGGACCGAAAGTCTCGGAGGGAGGGATAGTGTGAAAGGGAACCGTCAGGGTTCCCTTTCGCGTGCAGGAAGACCACTTTTTGAAACTTCTTGCGGTGTTTCAAAAAATGTAACAGCCTGTCAAAGAAGTCCCGCGGGACTCCTTTGACAGGCTGAGCGGGCCCCCGAATGGGGGCCCGCTTTCGCTTTATGCCACTTTGCCGCCGCAGAAACTTTACATGCTGCGCGCCTTTTGGGCGCAGACGGACATGGCCTCCATCACCGCGCTGCGGAACCCCTCTTTCTCCAGGACAGCCACGGCGTCGATGGTGGTCCCCGCGGGGGAGCAGACGTTGTCCTTGAGGGCGGCGGGGTGCTGTCCGCTCTCCAGGACCATCTTGGCGCTGCCGTAGACGGCCTGGGCCGCAAAGGTATAGGCCTTGTCCCGGGGCATGCCCTCCCGGACCGCCGCGTCGGCCATGGCCTCGATCATCATGAACACGTAGGCGGGGGAGCTGCCGCTGACGGCTACCACCGCCTCCATCATGTGCTCGGCCACCACCTCTGTCCTGCCAAAGCCGCCAAAGAGGCGGCGGACCTCGTCAAACTCGTCGTCGGTCACATACCCGTTCCTGCACAGGGCCGTCATTCCCGCCCCCACCATGGCGGGGGTATTGGGCATGGTGCGCACCAGCTTGACCGCTCTGCCGAACTGCCCCTCCAGGCGCGCCAAGGTCTGCCCCGGGGCGATGGTGACGACGACGGCGCACTCCTCCACGGCGGGGGCGATCTCGCCGATCACGGCGGCGTAGACCTGGGGCTTGACCGCCAGCACCAAAATACGGGCCTGGGCCACTACCTCCTTGTTGCTCTCCGCCGTGCAGATGCCCAGCTCCTGGGCTGCCCGCTCCAGGCCGGTGCGGTAAGCGTCCGAGGCTACGATCTCCTCCGGTTTCAGGAGCCCCGCCGCCAAAATGCCCCCCATCATAGCCCGCGCCATATTGCCGCAGCCGATAAACCCCAACGTCTTTTCCATTGAAATCCCCTCGTTCCTCTATATTTTGCCCGCGCCCTCAGGCGAAGGTCTGCTCGGTACGGGCGATGATCTCGTCCTGCAGGGCCCTGCTCAGGTTACGGAAATGGTCGCTGTACCCGGCGACACGCACGATCAGATCCCTGTATTCCTGGGGGTGCTTCTGGGCCTCCAGAAGGGTGCTCCGGTCGATGACGTTGAACTGGATGTGGTGCCCGTCCATGTTAAAATAGGTGCGGATCAGGTCCGCCATATGGGTGAGGCCCCCATCCCCCTCCAGCACCTTGGGCGTAAACTTCTGGTTGAGGAGTGTGCCGCCCGTGCGGAGGTGGTCCAGCTTGGCGGCCGACTTGATGACCCCGGTGGGGCCCTTCACATCGGCCCCCCGCTCGGGGGAGATACCCTCGGAGACCGGGACGTGGGCAAGCCGCCCGTTGGGGCTCGCCAGCATGACCTCGCCGAAGTAGACGTGGCAGGTGGTGGGGAGCATGTTGATGCGGTACGTCCCGCCGCGCGTATTGGGCTGTCCGGTGATGAGGCCACAGTAGAACTCAAAGACCTCCCGCATGATGCCGTCGGCGTAGTCGTCGTCGTTGCCGTACTTGGGGGTGCGGTTGCAGACCAGGTTATGGATGCGCTCATGCCCCTGGAAGTTACCCTCCAGAGCCGCCGTCAGCTCCGCCATGGTGAACTTCTTCTCATCGTACACGTTGTATTTGATGGCCGCCAGGGAGTCGGTGATGGTGCCGATGCCCACGCCCTGGAGGTAGCTGGTGTTGTACCGGGCGCCTCCGGCGTTGTAGTCCCTGCCCCGGCTGATGCAGTCGTTGGTAATGACGGAGAGGAAGGGGGCGGGCATATAGCGGGCATAGATGCGCTCAATGGTGTTGGAGCCGGTGAGCTTGATCCGGGCAAAGTGGCTCACCTGCCGCTTATAGGCGTCGAGCAGAGCGTCGTAGCTCTCAAACTCCCCGGCTGAGCCCAGCGCCAGCCCCAGCTGCTTGCCGCTCACCTTGTCGAACCCATTGTTGAGGGTGATCTCCAAGATTTTGGGCAGATTGAAGTAGCCGGTGAGGATATAGGCCTCGTTTCCGAAGGCTCCGGTCTCCACACAGCCGCTGGTGCCGCCCCGTCGGGCGTCCTCAATGGTCTTCCCGGCACCCAGAAGCTCCTGCACGATGGCCTCGGTATTGTAGAACGCGGGCTGGCCCCAGCCCTTGCGGGAGATCTCGCAGGCCCGTTTTAAAAAGCGCTGGGGCGTCTTCCGGCTGATCTGGACGTTGGAGCTGGGCTGGAGGAGCCGCATCTCGTCCATGCAGTCCAGGATGAGATAGCTCACGTCGTTCACACCGTCGGCCCCGTCAGGGGTGATGCCGCCGGTGTTGATGTTGGCAAAATCGGTATAGGTGCTGCTCTCCTTCAGGGTGATGCCCACCTTGGGAGGCGCGGGCTGGTTATTGAACTTGACCCACAGGCACTCCAGCAGCTCCTTGGCCCGGTCCTCGTCCAGAATGCCCCGGGCACAGTCGGCCTCGTAGAAGGGCCTCAGGTGCTGGTCCAGCCTGCCGGGGCTGTACGCGTCCCAGGGGTTGAGCTCGGTGGTGACTCCCAGGTGGACAAACCAGTACATCTGCAGGGCCTGCCAGTAGGTCTGCGGCCTGTGCGCGGGGACGACGTCGCAGTTCTCGGCGATCTGCAGCAGCTCCTCTCTCCGCGCGGGGTTTTGCTCCCGCTCCGCCAGCTCTCTGGCGTAGGCGGCGTAGCGGCGACCCAGAGTGATGATGGCGTCGCAGCACAGGTCCATGGCGGTGAGCTGCTCCCGCTTGTCCAGGGCCTCCGGGTCATGGAGGAAGTCCAGCGCCTCCAAGGCCCGCGCGAGGTCCTCTTTATAGTCCAGAAAGCCTTTGCGGTAGATATTCTCGGAGCCCACGGTATGGCCCGGTCCCCGCTGCTCCATAAACTCGGTGAAAATGCCGCTCTCGTAGCAGTCCCGCCACTCATGGGTCATGGCCTTCAAAATACGGCTGCGGATAGAGCGGTCGCGCCAGTAGGGGAGAATCTCCTCCTCCTGTATCGCGAAGTCCTCCTCCCCCACGGCAAAACGGATGAGCTCGCGCCCATTCATCAGGCGCATATCCTCCAGCGAGTGGCAGCACAGCTCGGGAAAGGTGGGAGCCGCCTGGGGCCCGTCCCCCTTCTCGCCCACGATCAGCTCCCCCTCGCCCAGGTAGAGCGTACGGTGCTCCATAAAGTGCAAAAAGGCCAGGGCCCGCAGCTCGGGAACCGAGACGCTCCCCTCGTACTTCTTATACGCGTCGGTCATCAGCCTCGCCCGCTCCATATAGATGCGGGGCTGAGTCTCCAGGCTCTTCCGGCGCAGAGCGCGAACCCTCTCGTTCATGCCTCTCTCTTCCATGTGCAACACCCTCTCGGACTCTCTTCTCCCGGCCGGCTCAGCCGCCGAGCTTGACGTGCTCGTACCCCGCCGCGCGAAACGCCCGCGCGATCTGCTCCAGCCGTTCGGGAGCGGGCGGACGAAAGCTCCCGCCCCCGTAGGGACGGCCCAGGCGCTCATACTTGTCCCTGCCCGTGTCATGATAGGGCAGCAGGTGAATTCCCTTTACACGAATTCCCTCGTTCAGAAAGGCGAGGATCGCGCCGATGTCCCCGTCGCCGCTGTTGACCCCCTCCACCAGCGGCAGGCGGAGCAGGATCCCGGCCCCGTCCCGGCTCAGAGCCCGCAGGTTGTCCAGAATGCGCCCGTTGGGCCGCCCGGTGTACCGCTCGTGCCTTTGGGTGTCCATCAGCTTGAGGTCGTATAGGAAGAGCTCCACGTAGGGGAGGATGCGGGCAAAGCGCTCGTAGGGGGCCTCCCCACAGGTGTCCACGGCCACCGCGCAGCCCTTCCGGTGGAGGGCGCGCACCAGCGCCTCCAAGAAGTCCGGGTCCTGGGCCATGACCTCCCCTCCCGACAGGGTCACGCCGCCGCCGGAGGTCTCATAGAACATGCGGTCCTGCTCCGCCAGACGGACCAGCTCTTCCACGCGATACGCCTCCCCCGCACAGGAGCGGGCATTGTAGGCGCAGGCGTCCACGCACGCTCCACAGGCAGCGCAGAGGCGGTGGTCGGTCTCCGCCCCGCCTTCCCCCATGACCACGGCCCCCGCGGGGCACATCTGGGCGCATGCGCCGCAGAGGCAGCAATCCTCGGCCCTGTACAGCAGCTCCCGGGAAAAGCTCTGGCTCTCGGGATTATGGCACCATGCGCACGAGAGGGGGCAGCCCTTGAAAAAGAAGGTGGTGCGGATGCCCGGCCCATCGTGGATGGAATATTTCTGAACATTGATGACCAGAGGTTTGCCCACGCACAGACCGCCTCCAAGCAAAGATTGTCTGAACCGCGGCACAGGGAAATGCATCCTGGGCCGCTCTGCGCTATTATAGCATAAAATTCTCGGGTAGGACTATAAATGGAAAAACTTTATGGCGACGGCGGCGGCAATGTGCTACAATACAATTAAATTACTCCCTGAGAAAAGGACGGCTTGAACCATCATGACTACAAATGAGAAAATCGCGCAATTACGCACTTTTATGGCCGAGCGCGGCGTACAGGCCTACGTCGTTCCATCCAGCGACCCGCACATGGGCGAGTACCTGCCCGAGCGGTGGCAGACCCGCAGCTATCTCTCCGGTTTCACCGGCTCGGCCGGCACCCTCATCGTCACCCATAACGCCAGCGCCCTCTGGACCGACGGACGCTACTTTATTCAGGCCCAGCGCCAGCTCCAGGGCAGCGAGATCGAGCTGATGCGCATGGGCGTCCCCGGCACCCCCACCTTTTCCGAGTATCTGCTGTCCCAGCTGGACGCGGGGGCGGCCATCGGTCTGGAGGGCATGGTGGTCTCCATCGCTATGGTGCGTGAGCTGGAGAAGGGTTGTAAGGCGAAATCACTTGCCATCGCTGACCTCCCCTTCCCCGATGCAGTCTGGCC
>DATMXU010000192.1:0-3616 GCA_035562355.1 Pseudoflavonifractor sp. | reverse complement strand
GTGTGGAAGGCCGTCATGATATAGCACTGCTGGACCTCATCGGGATTGGCCCTGGCCCAGGCGTTGTCCTTGCGGGTGGTGTAGTAGGTGGCGTAGACCTTGGCGTCGGCGTTTTTCAGGGCCTCCGGGAAACCGGTGCCGTCGCAGTCCCGGATGGCGTCGGCCCCCCAGCGCTCCAGCAGTTTCAGGGTTTCGGGCACCACGTCTACGTCTGTGGGGATGGTGACCCGGCCTCTTCTCTGTTCCGTCTCGATCATGAGAACTCTCCTTACTTGGATTTCTTTGTTTTCGGCTCCTCAAAGGGCCTGTTGTAGAGAAATAGGGCCGCCAGCAAAAGCGCGACGCCCGCCAGCATGGCCAGCACGCCGGGCAGCCTGCCCGTCTCCTTCCAGCCGCCGATGATCAGCGCCAGCCCGGCGAGGAACAAAAGCCCCATCAGCCCTACGCGCAGGGCCGCGTGCTCTTTCCAGAATTTCATTCAGAAGCCCTCCTTACCCCTTCAGTCCGCCCACGGTCATGCCCTGGGTCAGCTTTTTCTGCACGGCGATATAGAGAATCAGAGTGGGCAGCATGACCAGCACCAGCCCGGCGTAGAGCACGCCGAACTCGGCCTTGGCCTGCTGGGCCTGGGTCAGGTTCATCAGCCCCACAGGCAAAGTCTTGGTCCCCTTGGGGTCGGAGAGGAGAGTCATGGCGATGATATACTCGTTCCAGAAGGAGAGGAAATTGAAGAGGATCACCGTGATGATGCTGGGCTTGGCCATGGGGAAGATGATCTGCACCATGGTCCTGCCGTACCCCGCGCCGTCGATATAGGCGGCCTCCTCAAAGTCGTGGGGCAGAGTGGTAAAATAACCCGACAGCAGATAGATGGTAAAGGGCAGGGCGGTGGAGGCGTAGACCAAAGCCAGAACCACGATATTGTTCAGGAGAAGGCCGCTGCCAAACAGCCCCCGCAGGGCCTTGTCCCCGTCTACCAGCATCAGGAAAATAGGCACGACAATATAGTTCACGTTGATAAAGAGCCCGGCCATAAAGCAGGTGTTCAGCAGCCGGCGGCCCCGGAACTGAAACCGGGAGAGGCAGTAGGCGGCGGGCAGGGCCACCACCAGCAAAATGCCCAGGGCCATGGCCGTGGTGAGGACAGAGTTGAGCATGAACTCCCCCATGCGCGCCTTGCCCCAGGCGTCCGCAAAGTTCTGGAAGTAGAGCCCTGCGGGCAGGGCCCAGGGGTTGCCGTAAAATTCGCTGTTCTGCTTGACCGAGGCAAAAAACACCCAGGCCACGGGAACGAGGATGACGACCGCCAAGGTGATGAGCACCACATAGATGAATATCTTGTAGAGCCTGTCGCCCGAGGTATGCGTCTTTACGCCGTCCATAACCGCACCCCCTTAGAATTCCAGCGGCTCCCGCTTCGTGACGCGGTTCACGAGGGCGGAGAGCGCGAAGGAGAAGACAAAAATCACCACACCGGCGGCCATGCCGTAGCCATAGCTGGAGTTGGTGTAGGCCTGCTTGTACATATAGGACAGGGCTACCTCGCTGGCGCCGTTGGGGCCGCCCGAGGTCATGGCCTTGACGAAGAGGAAGGCCATGTTGATGGTGGAGATGATAAAAAAGGTGAGGGTGGTGCGGATATTGGTCCAGATGAGGGGGATAGTGATCTGGAAGAAGGTCTTCACCCGGCCCGCCCCGTCCAGCCCCGCGCTCTCGTAGAGGCTCTCGGGGATAGAGGACATGGAGGCCATGTACATCACCATATAATAGCCGATGGCCTGCCACACCATGGCGATGATGAGACTGACCATGACCATGCCCTCCCCCTTCCACATGATGGGGGTGGCGTCCCCCCGGAACAGGGCCAGGAGGCTGTTGAGCATACCGTTATTGGTGTCGTAAATGGCCGAGAAGACGGCGGCGATCACCACCACCGAGAGAATATTGGGGATGTAGAAGACCACACGGAAGAAATTTTGCCCCTTGAGTTTCTCCCGGGTGAGGATCCCGGCAAAAACCAGTGCGAAGGCGAAGGTCACAAGCGTGACCACGATAATGAGCAAAATGGTGTTCTGCATGGCGCGGAGAAAATTCACGTCGTTGAACAGGGCCTTAAAGTTTCCCAGTCCGATAAATTCCTCCGTCGTCGAGTAGGCGCTGCGTTTGAACAGCGACATGCGAAACACGTTCAGTGTGGGCAAAATCATAAAGATTAGAAATAAGATAGCCGCAGGAGCCACACAAAGGGCAATAAAGCGGCGGCGTGCCCCATTTTTCCTCACAAGTTCAGCTCCCTTCATTATTTTTTCTCTGGCAAAACAGCCCGGAAAGGCGGCAGTGAGCAGAAGCTGCTCACCGCCGCCTACCGTTTTATGACGTATTACTGTTTCAGATTGGCGCGCATGGTATCGCTGGCGGTCTTGATGTTGGCCACCCACTGGTCAGCGGTCAGGGTGCCGCCCACCAGGGAGTTGACGGGGTCAAGGAAAACCTCGCGGACGGTACCCAGGCCGGGAACCGACTCGTAGGCGGCGAAGTTGCCCATGGCGGCCTTGGCGCCGTTGTCATAGATGGAGTAGAAGAGCTTGTTGTCCCCCTCCAGCTTGTCGGCGATGTTCAGGATGGGCTGGATGGCGCCCGACTTGGCGAAGATGGCGGCGGCAGCATCGCTGTACAGGAAGGCGATAAACTGCTTGGCGGCGTCCACATTCTCAGCGCCATTGGGGATCCAGGCCTGCTCGAACCAGGTGTAGCTGTAGCGGTCGCCGCCAGCCTTCACGGCGGGCAGGGCCGTCATGCCCCACTGGAAACCGTCGGCGCGGGGCGCCTCGGCCATCTCGCCCACGATCCAGGTGCCGTTGGGCATGAAGAGGGCCTTGTTGTCCAGGATGAACTGCTGGTTCTTGGTGAAGTCCTGGTCGTTGGCCTGGGCAGGGGTGGTAGGCTCGGTATAGGTGGCCAGCTTGGCGATGATGTCAAAGCAGGTCTTGGCCTCGGGTGTGTCCCAGATACCCTCGGCATAGGTGGTGGCCTTGTTGAAGAACTCGGGGCCGCCCACGGAGTACATCAGCGCATAGAAGAAGGCGTCGAAGTAGCCGGTGGTGGGATATGTAAAGAGCGCGATGCCCTCGGCCTTGGCCTTGTCGCCCAGGGCCCACATCTCGTCCCAGGTGGTGGGCACTTCCCAGCCCTTTTCGGCAAAAAGCCCGGCGTTGTAGAAGAGGCCGCAGGGGGAGTAGAACATGGGGGCCAGATAGGTCTTGCCGTCGCCATAGGGATTGGTGAGGCTGGTGTCGGTAAAGCCACCGGCGATCTTATCGGAGACCTTCTCGCTCTCGCCGGGGACCGTCATGCTCAGCACGTCGGTGATGTCCAGAATGTTGTTGTCCTTGATGAAGGTATCGGTCAGGGCCTTCTCGCGGCCGGTGGCCAGGTGGATCACGTCGGGGTAATTGCCCGCCTGCATGGAGGGCCCGATGACGTCCTCGATCATCTTGTCGGTGGTCAGCTCCACCTTGATGCCGGTCTGTGCCTCAAAGGCGGCGGCGACCTCTTTCCACATCTCGGCGCCGTAGCCCGACTCCAGGGCCGCCACCTTGACGACCTGGCCCTCGGG
>DATMXU010000191.1:0-22422 GCA_035562355.1 Pseudoflavonifractor sp. | reverse complement strand
ATTGACCGCATTCTGGAGTGCCAGCTGTCCGATGGAGGCTGGAGCCTCTTCGGCGGTACGGCGGCCTACGCCACCGGGGACGGGGTGTCCGACCCGGACATCACCGGCATGGCGCTCCAGGCTCTGGCCAAGTATCAGGACCAGAGCGCGGTGGCCAAGGCCACAAAAGAGGCCCTGGAGTGTATGTCCCAAAAGCAGGCCGCAGACGGCGGATTCTCCTCCTGGGGTACCGCCAATCTGGAGAGCGGCGTGCAGATGCTGGTGGCCCTGTGCGAGCTGGGCATCCCCCTGGATGACGGCCGTTTTGTCAAAAACGGCAAGACGGTCTTAGACAATGCGATGAGTTTCTATCGGAAGGGCTCTGGTTTTCTGCATACGCTGAACGGCTCGGGCAGCAATCAGATGGCGACGGAGCAGGGCTTTTATGCTCTGGTGGCCGCCCAGCGGGCCCGGACAGGGAAGAGCAGCCTCTACCGTATGGGCGACGCCATCACCGTCGCTGAGGGCGGGGGCAGGCCGGCCGGCGCCGGCCTGGAGGGCAAGCATCCCGACGTGACGGCGCGTCCGATCGTCGAAATGGGCAAGACCTTTGACGATATCGCCGGGGCCAATGCCCATGTGAATCTGCCCGCCATCGAGGCACTGGCTGCCCGCGGCGTCATCGACGGGAAGAGCGACGGCAACTTCGATCCTGAGGGCAGCATGACCCGCTCCGAGTTTGCGAAAATTGTGGTGGTTGCCTTAGGCTTGACCCCCAAAGTCAACGACAAGTTCCCCGATGTGGCCGCCGACGCCTGGTATGCCCCCTTCGTGGGCACGGCCAACACCTATGGCATCGTCAGCGGCGGCAGCGACGGTAACTTTAACCCCTTGGGCACCATCACCCGGCAGGAGGCCGCCGTCATGGTGGCCAACGCGGCCAAGCTCTGCGGCATGGACACAGAGCTGGACACCGGCGCGATCCGGGACGTCCTGGCTCAGTTCACCGACTATGTAACCACAGCCGCTTGGGCACGCCAGGGGCTGGCCGTGTGCTATGCGTACGGCATTCTGGACGGCTCCGCGCTGGAGATCCAGCCCGCCGCGACCGTTAAGCGGTGCGAGGTAGCCCAGATGCTCTTCAATCTCCTGGGTGCGGCCAATCTGCTGTAAAAATAAGGAGGCCGCGCTATGTGGTGGAGTCAGAACAAATGGAAGGTCGTCGCCCCGGTCCTGATCGTGGCGGTGCTTGCCGGTGCTTTCTGGTACGGCGGCGGCGCGCCGGGACTGCAGGGGTGGGCGGTAAATAAGAGCAGCCCTCCGCCTGCGGCGGCCACACCCGCCGTGACCGATACGGCAGCTCCCTCTCCATCAAAGCCCGCGCCCCCCACGCCGGATACGACAGAGCAGCCCGGGCCCACAGAGACCTCCGGGCCCAGCGCGCCCGCTGACACGGCGACGCCGGCGCCGACGGAGACGACTCCCGCCGCGGAGACACCGACCGGCGGTCTTGAGAGCCGCCCCGGCGGCACGGAGGGCGGCATGACGGCGGATGAGAAGGCCGCCGCCGCGGCCGCCATGGCGGGCGGATCATCCCCCGGCGTCATGAAGGGAAGCAAGGACTACTCCGAGTCCCAGGGCATGGTCATAGACGCGGCGACGGGGAAGGATCAATACCTGACCGACCCGGTGCCGGAGGGCAAGCCCCTCCCCGTGGAGCCTCAGGACACGGATATTTCCACCACGGCCTATAGCTGCACGCTCTCCATCTCCTGCGCTACGATCCTCGATCACATAGACTGGCTGGACCCGGAGAAGGTGGAGCTGGTGCCTGAGGACGGCTGGATCCTGGAGCCGATCACCGTCACGTTCTATGAGGGCGAGAGCGTGTTCAACGTGCTCCAGCGCACCTGCAGGCAAAAGGGCATCCACATGGAGTTTGAGAGCATTCCCCTGTACAACAGCGCCTACATCGAGGGCATCCACAACCTCTATGAATTCGACTGCGGTGAGCTGTCGGGCTGGATGTACAAAGTGAACGAGTGGTTTCCCAACTACGGCTGTTCCCGGTACCAGCTCAAGGACGGCGACGTGATCTGCTGGGAATACACCTGCGATCTCGGCGTGGATGTGGGCGGGTACTACGCGACCGGAGGTTAAAACGCAGGATGGCGCGGCGTGTTCCGCCGCGCCATCCTTTTGAAATGGAATGATGCCTTATTCAAAACCGGGACACCTTTTCCAGCTACCACCCAATGATCAACTTTCTCTACTTCGGCCTGGTGCTGCTCTTTACCATGTTCTTTATGCACCCGGCCTGCCTCATCATCTCACTGGGCTCGTCGCTGGCCTATGCCGTCTACCTCAACGGCCGCAAGGCGGTGCGGTTCAGCCTGCTGTTCATGCTGCCCATGATGCTCATGGCCGCGCTCCTCAATCCGGCCTTTAACCATGAGGGCGCTACGATACTCATCTATCTGCCCTCGGGCAACCCCCTGACGTTGGAGAGCATCGTATACGGCGTAGCCGCCGCCATGATGCTGGCCAGCGTTGCCGTCTGGTTTTCCTGCTATACGGCGGTGATGACCTCGGACAAATTCGTATACCTGTTTGGACGCCTTATCCCCGCCCTCTCCCTGGTCCTGAGCATGACCCTGCGTTTCGTGCCCAAGTTCAGGGCGCAGCTCCATGTGGTGTCCGAGGCCCAGCGCTGCGTGGGCCGGGACGTGTCCAACGGGGGCATCCTGCAGAGAGCGAGGACCGCCATCACAATCCTGTCCATTATGCTCACCTGGGCGCTGGAGAACGCCATCGAGACGGCGGACAGCATGAGGAGCCGGGGCTACGGCCTGCCGGGCAGGACCGCCTTTTCCATCTATCGGTTCGACGAGCGGGACAGGAGCGCCCTCCTCTGGCTCTGTTTCTGCGCCTTCTTCATTCTCTCCGGCTGGATCGCGGGGGGGCTGTATTGGCGGTATTATCCCACCATCAAGGTCGCGCCGGTCACGCCCTTGACCGCCTCGTTCCAGCTGGCCTATCTGGCGCTCTGCCTGACGCCGGTGATTTTGAATGTAAGGGAGGATCAAAAGTGGATACGTTTGCAATCCGTGATCTGACCTTCTCCTATCCGGAGCAGCGCGCGCGCGCGCTGGACGGCGTCTCCCTCACCGTGCGGCAGGGTGAGTTTCTGGTGCTCTGCGGCCCGTCCGGCTGTGGGAAGTCCACGCTGCTGCGGCAGCTAAAGACCGTGCTCGCGCCCCATGGGGTGCGTACCGGGAGCATCTTTTTTGAGGGCCTCGCGCTGGACGGGCTGGACCAGTGCGTTCAGAGCCAGAAGATCGGCTTTGTCCTGCAGAGCCCGGAAAATCAGATCGTCACGGACAAGGTGTGGCATGAGTTGGCCTTTGGGCTGGAGAGTCTGGGGTACGACACGCCCACCATCAGGCGCAGGGTAGCCGAGATGGCCTCCTTTTTCGGGATCCAGACCTGGTTTTACAAGAATGTAACGGAGCTCTCCGGCGGACAGAAACAGCTCCTCAATCTGGCCTCCGTGATGGCGATGCAGCCGAGCGTACTTATTCTCGACGAGCCCACTTCCCAGCTGGACCCCATCGCTGCCTCGGACTTCCTGGCTATTCTGGGCAAGATCAACCGTGAGCTGGGCACCACGATCATGCTCACCGAGCACCGGCTGGAGGATGCGTTTCCGCTGGCGACCACCGTGGCGGTATTGGATGGAGGTAAGCTCCTGTGCACCGGCGCCCCCGCCGAGGTGGGCACGGTTTTGAAGGACGCGGGGCACTCCATGTTCCTGGCTATGCCCACGGCCATGCGGGTGTGGGCTGCGGTGGAGAATGATGCGCCCTGTCCCGTCACGGTACGGGAGGGGAGGGACTGGCTGGCCGATTTCGCCCAGGCGCGCGCGCTCGGGCGCCTGCCCGACGCGCCCAGGCAGGCATGCCTTGACGAGACGGCCCTTGAGGCGCGTGACCTCTGGTTCAAGTATGAAAAGGGGCTGCCCGACGTGGTGACGGGGCTGTCCCTCACGGTCAGAAAAGGTGAGTTCCTGACGCTGCTGGGCGGCAACGGCACGGGTAAGACCACCAGCCTCAAGCTGCTGGCGGGGCTGCTCAAGCCCTATCGGGGCGAGGTGCGGAGAGCATGCAGCGTGGGCGTGCTGCCCCAAAACCCTCAGGCACTGTTTGTAAAAAAGACGGTGCGGGAGGACCTGTTTGAGATATTCAAAGGGAAAAAGGCACCCAAGGAGACCCAGGAGGCCAAGGTGGCCCATGTCGTTACCCTCTGCCGTCTGGAGGACCTTTTGGACCGCCACCCCTATGACTTGTCGGGAGGCGAGCAGCAGCGGGCTGCGCTGGCCAAGGTGCTGCTGCTTGAACCGGATATCCTGCTGATGGACGAGCCCACGAAGGGGCTTGACGCCGAGTTTAAGCAGGTCTTTGCGGAGATTCTGCAGGTGCTGCTGCGTCGGGGCGTGGCCGTCCTCATGGTCAGCCACGACATCGAATTCTGCGCCCGCCATGCCCACCGGTGCGCCCTGTTTTTTGACGGGAATATCGTCACCGAGGACACGCCAAGGGAGTTCTTTTCGGGCAACAGTTTCTACACGACCTCCGCCAATCGCATGGCCCGGAGTCTGCTGCCCGCCGCCGTCACCGCCGAGGACGTGATCTGCGCCTGCGGCGGCGTGCTGCCGCCCGCGCCGGAGCTGCCTCAGGATGCCGCCCCTCTGCCCGGGCCGGAGGAAAACAGCGCCGACTGGAAACCGAAAAGGCTGCCCTGGTGGCGCAGGCTGGGTGCGATTTTGTCCGGCGCCGCGGCATTCATGCTCTTTTTGAGTTTCATGGGCGTCACCGACCTGACAGCGCTCATCAACGCGGAGGGCATGAACTCGTTGACTACGGCCCAGCTATTGCGCTACGCCGTCTTTATTGTGGCGCTCTTCGTTTTTGCCACCTGCATCAGCCGCCGGAGCTATCGGCCCGACTATCTGGTGCAGGCCCCGAAGGCACAGCGCAAGCTCGCCGGGCGGACCCTGGTGGCCACAGCGCTCATCCTGCTCCTGATCCCGCTGACGCTGTTCGTCGGGGTCTACTACCTCGATGGGAAGAAGTACTACTTCATCTCCCTGCTGATCTTGCTGGAGACCATGCTGCCCTTTTTCCTCATCTTTGAGGGCAGAAAGCCGCAGGCGCGGGAGCTGGTCGTCATCGCGGTGCTGTGTGCCGTCGCCATGGCGGGCCGCGCCGCCCTCTTTATGCTGCCTCAGTTCAAGCCGGTCATGGCCATCACGATCATCTCAGGGGTGGCGTTTGGCGGCGAGACGGGCTTTCTCGTGGGGGCCATGACCATGCTGGCCTCCAATGTGATGTTCGTCCAAGGGCCCTGGACGCCATGGCAGATGTTCGCCATGGGCATCATTGGGTTCCTGGCGGGGGTGCTGTTCCGCAAGGGCTGGCTGCGGCGCGGCAGAGGCTCATTGTGCGTGTTCGGGGCCCTCTCCGCCATCCTGATCTACGGCGGTATCATGAACCCCGCCTCGGCCCTCCTGTGGGCGGGCTCGCTCAACTGGAAGATCCTAGTCGCCTACTATATCTCCGGCTTTCCCATGGACTGCGTACACGCGGCCGCCACTTATCTGTTCCTCTGGTTCGGCGCCGAGCCCATGCTGGAGAAATTGGACCGGATCAAGGTCAAGTACGGATTGATGGAGTAAGAGACAAAAGAAACCGGCAGCAAGGCGAAAGCCCTGACTGCCGGGTTTCTTTTTTTAACGGCTGCATTCATCTCCCCCGGCGGTAAAACGCGGGGAGAGCCTGTCTCGCTCAGGCCTTCGGCTGGTCGGCGACCGATTCGACGGCGGCGGCGAAGGCGTCGCAGGCGGACATACAGGCGGACTGGCTGCCGGTGAGGAGCGCGCCGCCGAAGTTGGTCTCGGAGGGAGGGGCATACAGCACGCACAGGCGCACGTCGGCGGCCTTCAGCGCGGCATCGACGCCGTACATGGCCTCCAGCGGGGGCGCGATGAGGTACGCCAGCGCCCCGCCCTCCTCGATGCCCGCGCCCGCGGACAGGTAGGACCCGGTGCGGGAGATGCAGTGGGCGTAGTAGACGATGGTGTCGTCCTCGTTGGCGGAGACAAAGTGGCATACGTTTTCGATCATATCCATGCAGGCGGCCAGACCGGCCCTTGCCTCGGCGGGGTTGGGAGCGGCCAGGATGCCGATGATCTCGCCGGCCAGCTTGGTGTTGGCGTTGGCGGCACCTGCGTAGCAGCTCTTTGCGTAGGCCACGCGGCAATCAGCTTTTTTGGTGGCCTCGTCCAGGGCGGTATAGGTCACGTCGTCGCAGTCGGAGGTGATCAGGGCCAGCGATTTTTCACCGGGCAGCAGGCCCAGCTCCTGCGCCATATCGGCGGCCACGTTGGGGATGAGCCTGGCCGCCAGGACGCTGGCTCTCACAGGATCTTTTTTCATGGTAGTGTTTCCTCCCTAAAGTTATAATCGATACCGCTGCGCTATTTGGACAGGGAGTCGGCCAGGATGGAGAGCATGTCCTCCTTCGTCAGGGTATATCGGTCCAGGGAGATTCCCACCTGGTCCACCGTCATGTCCACGATACGGCGAAAATCCCCGTGAGAAATGCCAAAATCCTTCAGGCTGAGGGCTCGGCAGCCCGTCTCATCCATCAGCCGCCCCAGCGCCGCCGCGAAGGCATGCCCCGGCCGACCGCTTTCCCTGGGTGCGCCCATGGCCTCGCCCAGCTCGTCGAACACGTCGGGCAGGAGCGCGCAGACCTTACTGTAATAGGCCTCCGCCACCGTGATGAGAGTCGCCCCGTGGGGCATCTCCGGGAAGAGGCCGCCCAGCGTCTGCCCCAGTATGTGGTGGGAGGTCACGCTGGTCAGGGCCTGCGTGTAGCCGCTGAGAATATCGCAGGCAAAGGCGAGCTCGGTGCGCGCCTCCAGGTCGTCCGGACTGCGGAGCGCGGCGGGCAGGGCGCGGGAGATGATCCGCACCGACTCCAGCGCATATAGGTCCACCATCCGGTTTGCGTGGCCGTTGCAGACATAGCACTCCGCGGCATGGAACAGGCCGTCAAAGCCCTGGTAAATACTCAGGTCCCGGGGGAGGGAGAGCAGCAGCTCGGGGTCGATGATGGAGAACACCGGAAAGAGGGCGTCTGCCGCGAAGTCCAGCTTTTCCCCCGTCTCCTCGTTGGTGATCACGCAGTAGGGGTCGCACTCGGTGCCGGTTCCGCAGGTGGTGGTGACCGTCACCAGCGGCGCGGCGGCCTCCGGTGTTTTCTTGCCTCCGGTGCCGGTATAAGCGTAGTCCCATAGATTCCCCGGGCTGCGCAGCATGACGGCGATGGCCTTGGCGCAGTCGATACTGCTCCCGCCGCCCAGACCCAGGAGAAAATCACAGCCCTCCCGGAGCGCCAGAGCGGTGCCCTCCTCCACAGACCGCTTGGTGGGGTTGGGGGCGATGCGGTCGAAGACGACGGTGGCGGCGCCGTTTCGCTCCAGCAGAGTGCGCACCCGCTCCAACAGGGCAATGGCGGCGGGGCGCCGGGAGTGGGTGGTGCAAATGAGCGCCTTTTTGCCGGGCAGCGGCAGGGTGGCCAGCTCATCCAGCCGCCCGGCGCCAAATACGATACGGGTGGGGATATAGCTGTCAACGGTAAACATGCTCAGTCCTCCTCAAATAAATAGAGTGCCTTCAGAGTAAACTCGTCCAGGATGTGCCCGTCCATTTTCCGATAGAGCACATTGTAGTTGAATCCATTTTCCAGGTCCAGCAGGGCGTCCAGCGCGTAGACGTGCAGCTCATAGAGATGGTCCCCATCCGACGGGGCCGGCCCGCCATAGACACTGCAGGCCTCCTTGGGGAGATTCCCGCCCTGGGGGCTGATCCAACTGTTCACCCCCTGCACGAAGTCGGCCGCCGCGCTCTCCCCCTCCTCCAGGCGGGGCCGCTGAAGATTGGCCGCCGTCCAATGATCCAGGAAAAGCCGCCGTTGGAGGGGAAGTCGTCCTTATCCTCCAGCACCAGCGCGAAAGAGACTGTGCCCTCGGGAGCGTCCTCAATGGTCAGAGGGAACGAGAGCGTCGGAACGCCATAGGCATTGACCGGCCCGCGCATCCCGTATTTTCCGGCGATGACGCCGTTTACAACGGCTTCGCTCAAAACTCTCATAGGATTTCCTCCGTTTTTCCACCAAAGGCGGGATTCAGACCTTCAGACCCAGGCCGGAGGTTTTTTCCTTCAGCATGCGAACGCACAGCTCAGCGATAAAGGCGCCGGCCTCCGCGGCGTTGGTGCCGCCCCGGTGAATGTTGGACACCACGGTCCGGCTGGCCTCGGGAATTCCGACATAGCCGCTATAGGTCATGTAGGCGCTCATAGATTCGCTGGAGACAAGCCCCGGGCGCTCCCCCAGCAGGATAACGGTCACCTTGGAGCCCACGGCCTCGGTGACGGCGTCCATGGCGCCCACCCGTCCGTGCTTGATGAAGAAGGGGGTTCCCGCCTCAACGCCCGATGCCTTGAGGCCCTGGAGGATGGCGGGCAGGATATCCCGCATGTTGGCGGTCACGGAGGAGCTGGAGAGGCCGTCGGACACTACAATCTGCACGTCTGGGGCCGGCTTGCAGCGCTGCTTGATCTCGGCGACGGTCTCCTTGGAGAACCGTCTTCCGAGGTCGGGGCGGGTCAGGTACATATCCTTGGAGTCGCACAGGGTCTCCACCGAGAAAAGCCCCACCTCCTCCAGCAGGGACTCGGGTACGTCGGTGAACACCGCGTCCATGGCCGCCGCATGGTCGGCGCGGAAACGGAGGAAGGTATTGGTGCGATACCGGGGGCCGGCGCGCCAGACCCCGATGCGGGCGACGGTCCTGGCGCGCATATGCCGAAACTCCTCCAGATTGGCGGGCTCCGGTACATCGATGATTTGACTGAAATCAACGGCGGAGAGGTCGGGGACCTCGCCGTCGGATTCCAGAACGGCAGGCGTCTTGGGGCAGATCGCGCTCTTGGCGGGGAGGCCGCCGTTTTCGGACACCACCTCCGAGATCGTCTTGCGGATCAGCTCTTTCAATTGGGTTTCATTCATGGCGTTTCCCTCCTTCTTATTTCAGGAAAATGGACGCGTCGCCGGCCCGCCGGGTCAAGATGCCCTTTTCGTCCATCAGACCCATCTTTATCATCCATTTGTGGAACTCAGGCGCGGGCAGGCGGTGTGTGAGTTCCCGGAGCGTGGCGTCGTCGTGGAAACTCGTGTCCTGGTAGGAGAGCATGACATCGTCGCCCGCGGGCACGCCCATGTAGTAGTTGGCGCCCGCCATTGCCAGCAGGGCTGTGGCCATCTCCTGGTCGTCCTGGGTGATGGAGGTGTGGTTGGTATAGCAGGGGGCCATGCCCATGGGAAGGCCGATGAGCTTGCCCATGAAATGGTCTTCCAGGTTGGCGCGGATCATCTCCTTGCCATCATAGAGGGTCTCAGGGCCGATAAACCCGGAGACGTTATTGACCATAAAGGGGTTGAAGAAACGGCCAAAGCCATAGGTCCTGGCTTCCAGAGTCATCTCGTCGACCCCCTCATCGGCGTCGATTGAGACCTCGGAGCCCTGCCCGGTCTCGAAATAGAGAAGGTTGGGCCCTAATCCGGTGCACTTCTCTTTGGCCAGGATATAGGCCTCCTCCAGGAGCGCCCGGCTGACGCCGAAGTTGTCGTTGGCGGCCTGCGTGCCGGCGATGGACTGGAAGAACATAGACAGCGGAGCGCCGCGGCGGACCGACTCCATCTGTGTCGTGATGTGCGACAGCACGGTGATCTGCGTGGGGATACTGTTTTTGGTCACCAGCTCCCACAGCCCGTCCGCAATGCGCTTGGTGGTCTCGGCGTCGTCGGTCACGGGATTGATGCCCAGGCAGGCGTCGCCGCTGCCGTAGGTCAGGCCCTCCATAACGCCGATCAGAATGCCGGATACGTCGTCGATCGGGCTGTTGGTCTGGCAGCGGTAGGAGAGCGTGCCGGGCAGGCCGATCTCGGTGATGCACTTCGTGGGGCGGACGATTTTGCTGGCGCCATAGACCAGATCCATGGTGGACATGAGCTTAGCCACGGCGGCGACCACCTCGCCGGTAAAGGCCCGGCCGGATCGGCAGAGCTCCTCGGTGGTGGTCTGGTGGTCCAGGATCCACTCCCGCAGCTCGCCGATGGTCTTATTTCTGAACCGCTCGTACATGGGGCGGTTCAAGCCGTCGATATTGACCCGGGTGACCTCGTCCTTTTCATAGGGGATGGTGGGGTTTTCGGTCAGGTCGCCCACCGTGAGCTCAGACAGAACGATTTTGGCGGCTACCCGTTCCGTCGCCGTCTCGGCGGCAATGCCCTGGTAGCGGTCGCCGGATTTGGGCTCGTTGGCTTTGGCAAGCACATCCTTGATGTCGCGGAATGCAAAGGCCTTGCCGTTCAGGGTTGTCTTTAGCTTCATTTTCTGCCGCACCTCTCTTTTTGGGTTGAGGCATGATCTATGCCTCTCAGCATGCTTGCTTGCAGATCCTCGCCTATTGAGTTTGCTATATAAGCAAAGCAGCCCAGGGACAGGTGCCATAAGCACCGTCCCTGGGCTGCGTCGCCCCTGCCTATTCGGCTCCGCCTTTCTATAGGTCGGTGCCATTTTATTTTTCTAAAAAGTCAAAGGAGATCTTTGTGCCGGATACGCCCGTCTCGATATTCCACTCGCCCGTCAGCTTTTCCCGCACGATCGAGGCGGCCAGCTCCAGCCCCATGCTCCCGGGCCGGATGGCGTCCGGGAGAAAGCCCGCGCCGGTATCCCAGACCGTGACCTTGCAGAAGGGCCGGTTGTTCTGCAGCTCGATGCCGATGACCCCCGCGCCGCCGGACGGGAACGCGTACTTCAGTGCGTTTTGTACCAGCTCGTTGACCACCAGAGCTACCGAGGTGGCGCAATCTGCCGAGACCTCCACGTCCTCGCCCTGTATCTGGATGGCGATGCCTCTCGCCGGCGTCAGGAGCGTCTGCAGCGTATACCTGCGGATCTGTTCCAGCACCTGGAGGAGTGATACCTTCTCCGGGGAGACCTGGACGATCCCGTCCAGCGTTGCGGTGATGGAGAGGACCCGGTTTGCCATGTCGAGCAGGGCTGTCTGTGCCGCGCCGAGACCGCTGACCTCGAAACTGCGGCTGCGCGTTATGCTGGCGATCATCTGGAGGCTGTTTTTTATCCTGTGGCGCAGCTCCCGCAGCGCCATCTTTTGAAAGGAGAGCTCCTGCTCTGCCTTGCGCTGCTCCGTCACATCGCGGATGATCAGTGCGACCTGCGCCTTTCCGTGGGCGACGGGGACCTTCCGATACTGGAGCGCCCGGTTGACCATAAAGGCCTCGTGGATCTGCTCGTCGCTCTCCACCAGCGCGGCGGGCTGAATGTTCGTCGCGGCCATGCCCATGATGTCGCCGATATAGCCCATACTCCGGTAGAGTGCTCCGGCCGCCCGATTATAGCCGCACACCAGGCCGGACTCATCCAGAAAGACTACCGCGTCGCCCAGATGATCCGACACGCTGGCCCAGTCCAGCTCCTCCCTGCCGCGGGTTTCCTCCTCACGCGGAGACACCATGTCCTCCACGGCCATGGCGGGCCGCTCGTAGATGAGGACGCCGATCAGTTTCTCGTTAAAGATGATGGGCTCTACCGTCTGGACGATGCGCCGGTCCTCCGGCATGGAGACCGCCCGGACCCCGACGGTGGCTACGCCCAGGCGGAAGGAGCGGTCCACCGCGGGCTCGTCCTTCCATTGGATCAGCATCCCCGAGATCGCGCCGGAATAGTTGGACGGGACGGTCTGGGGCTTGGCCTCGCAGACGACGATCGCGGAGCGCCCCGTGGCGGTCCGGCAATCCACGAATACGTCGGCCTTTTCCGCGTTTGCCAGCGCGGGAAGGATGTCGTTGTACTGCTCAATGTGGGAGATCTCTTCGTCGGTGAGGTCGGTGTACTTCTGGCACAGCAGCCGCGTGGCGCTATTCATGCAGCTCCTCCACCTTGGCGAGCAGATACTTGGAGACCGTCGCCATAGACATGCACATGCGCTTACTGAGCTCCCTTATGTACTGGTACGCCTCGTCCTCAGCCATCTCCTTCGTCTCCATCAGGACCAGCTTGGCCCGGTCCACGACGGCCCGCTCTCCCAATCGTCGGCTGAGATTTTGATGTTCCTTTTTCAAAAGGTGGTATTCCCTGCTCTTGTGGATGCACAGCTCCAGAGTGGGAAGTATCTTTTCCGGGTCAAAGGGTTTGGTCAGGTATCCGAAGGCTCCGGCGTCCAGGGCGTCCCGGATATATACGCGGTCGCTGAACGCGGTGAGCATGACCACGCATCGGACCAACTCCTCGCCCAGGAGGAGCTTGGCCGCGCGGAGACCGTCCAGCACGGGCATCCGTATGTCAAGAAGCGCCACATCCGGCTTTAGCCTCCTGCACGCCTCCACCGCCGCGGCGCCGTCGTACGCCTCTCCGACGATTTGATAGCGCGGGTATTGTACGAAAAACTCCCAGAGCGTGCGGCGCACGCTCTCATCGTCGTCCGCAAGGAAGAGCGTCGTCACTCTCCGTTCTCCTGTGCTCATCCGCACCCCTCCATTTCAACAAATCGTGCGCGATCGCGTCACCAGAAGTGTAACAAAACTGGTACGGAAAAGCAATGAGATAACCAAATACCCTCTTATGTCAGACCAGTTCCGACCAGTTGGCGGGATAGACAAAATATGCGTAGCGGGTGAAGTCCGGCGTCTTAAAGCGGATGTGGCTGTTGCGGGGGATATAGATGATATCGCCGGCCTTTCCCTCGATGATACGGCCGTCGATCTCGATCTGCAGCGTGCCTTCAATGACGTAATCATACTCGTCATAGGTCAGCGTCCACTCCAGCTCCCCGTGGTCCAGCTCCATAACGCCCGCGCCCATGCGCGGCGCTTCCTCCAGCGTGGTGGCGTCCTTGAGGCCGACGCCCTCGGCGCCGGCGAAGGGCTCGCACTTCACTGTACTCACCTTGATGCTCATAATGCCGCTGGGGTCCACATGTTTCTCCATCTTCTCCGTGCCGATCTCACGCAGCGTCCGCTCCACGATCTCGCGGATCAAAGACTCGCTGAGTTCCATAACGCCGCCCCCTTTTGCTTAAGACTGCCTGCGGGGCAGAATGGATTCCACCTCGTCGTGGGGCCGGGGGATCACATGCACGCTGATCAGCTCGCCCACGCGCTCCGCGGCCGCCGCTCCGGCGTCGGTAGCGGCCTTGACGGCCCCCACGTCGCCCCGGACCATGACGGTCACCAGGCCGCCTCCCACGTGCTCTTTTCCCATCAGAGTGACGTTCGCGGCCTTGACCATGGCATCCGCCGCTTCGATGGAGCCCACCAGACCTTTCGTTTCGATCATTCCGAGCGCCTGCGTTGTTGCCGCCATACTTTTTACCTCCAATTTCATATATCAGGGGCCTTTGCCCGCTTGCAGCTGCTCTTACTCTGCCCAATTTTCCTGGCCATCACCCTCTCTTGAAACAAAAAAGCGTTTTGAAGCGCTAGACAGCGCTCCAAAACGCTTCCTTCGCGTCTGAAGTCAACTCCTCTTCCACAGGGGAAAAGACACATGGCAAACTTGCTACACCCGGCATAGCCTGCACGTTCAATTATGTTCATATTATACACAAGCTCCCGGGTGTAGTCAATCTTTTTTGTAAGATGATATCACGGGGAATTGAATACCAGGGTCTTGATGACCACGGGGAGCACCCACCCTCCGCCGACAGGCTTGCCCACGTCGGCGTAATCGCCGCTCAATGTCTGGAGTCCATCAATGCAGACCACCGCGGCGGCGTGTCCCTACTAGGCGGACACCCCGTGATTCAGGCGAATTACGGGGTGCCTTTTTTCTTCAGGGCTGCTTGCCGATATAGGCGAGGATGCCGCCGTCGACATAGAGGATGTGGCCATTGACAAAGTCGGAGGCCTCCGAGGCGAGGAACACGGCGGGACCCATCAGGTCCTCCGTGGTGCCCCAACGCGCGGCCGGGGTCTTGGAGACGATGAACTGGTCAAAGGGGTGGCGGCTGCCATCGGGCTGGTGCTCGCGCAGGGGGGCGGTCTGGGGGGTCTCAATATAGCCCGGGCCGATGCCGTTGCACTGGATGTTGAACGCGCCGTACTCAGAGCAGATATTCTTTGTGAGCATTTTGAGTCCGCCCTTGGCGGCGGCGTAGGCCGAAACGGTCTCCCGGCCCAGCTCGCTCATCATGGAACAGATGTTGATGATCTTGCCGTGCCCTTTGGCGATCATGCCGGGAATGACGGCCTTGGAGACGATGAAGGGGGCGTTCAGGTCCACGTCGATGACCTGGCGGAAGTCGGCGGCCGACATCTCGTGCATGGGGATGCGCTTAATAATACCTGCGTTGTTGACCAGGATGTCGATGCCGCTGACCTCCCGCTCGATTTGTGCCACCATGGTGTTGACGCCCGCCTCGTCGGTGACGTCGCAGACATAGCCGTGGGCTGGAATGCCGGCCTCGGCATAGGCGGCCAGGCCTTTATCCACCATCTCCTGCCTGAGATCGTTAAAGACGATGGTGGCGCCCGCGGCGGCATAGGCGGTAGCGATGGCGAACCCAATGCCGTAAGAAGCTCCGGTGATCAGGGCGACCTTGCCCTGCAGAGAGAATGCGTTTCTATCCATAGTAGTGCCTCCTTAAAGTAGATGATTGACTTCCGTACCCCAGGCCTCCAGCTGCGTGAGGGCAGGGAAGGGAGAGGGGCTGTTCTCGTCCTTGATCAGTCTGCTCAGCTTGAGCCAGCGTACGGTTCTGGGGGAGATGGCAAAGCTCTGGGGACGGCCCGTCTTGATAAACTCCGGGGAGAATTCGCTCCCGTCGGAGAAGGTGAAGAGGGCGCTCTTCCACCAGTTGTCGTGGGGAAAGTCGGCCCGGAGGGTGACGACCAGGGTATCGATGGCCACGTCCCGCCCGAAGTCGATGGTGAGCTCGGCGTCCGGGTCTCGGTTAATTCCCCAGCTCTGGTAGGGCCAGGGGCCGTGTCCGGCATTGGCGTAGTGGCCATCGATGGCGTTGCGCGCCGCGAAGACCGACTCGCCCCGGGTCTCCACATTGGCATACGCGTGGGGGAAAAACGAGGCGTTGTCGTGGCTGTCCAGCGCGTTATAACAGAGATTGCGCCGCGCCGCTACCTCTGCCGCAGTGGCCTCCCGGGCGGTGAGAAGATGCAAAGAGCCGGTAAAACTTTTAGGGGAGTAGCTCACTCGTTTCTCCCCAAAAGGCACGGTGAGGATAAATTCTCCGACCAGGTAGCCCAGGGTCCGGGCCATGCTGTCCTCCAGAAGGGCGGAGACATGGCCCGCGCGGTCGGAGGACATGGAGATCACATCCCCGTCCTCATAGGGGGCAGCATACACCAGCGTGACCTCCCCCTCGCCCCGGCTGCTGGCCTTAAGGGCCCCGTCGGGGCCGGTAATGGAAATGGTCAGCAGCATTCAGCGTACCTCGGTGGTGGGTACGGCGTCCATGTCGTCAAAGGCTTGGTTTTCGCCGCCCATGGCCCAGATAAAGGTGTAGCTCCCTGTGCCGCAGCCGGCGTGGATGCTCCAGGAGGGGGAGATGACGGCATCGAAGTTCCGCATCACCAGGTGCCGGGTCTCGGTGGGCCGGCCCATCAGGTGGAAGACCACGTTGCCCTCGGGGATGTCAAAATAGGTGTAGATCTCCATGCGCCGCTCGTGGGTGTGGACGGGCATGGTATTCCAGACGCTGCCGGGCTCCAGCACCGTCATGCCCATGGAGAGCTGGCAGGTCTTGAGTACATCGGGGTGGATGAACTGGTTGATGACCCGTTTGTTGGCGGTCTCCGCCGCGCCCAGGGGTTTCTTGGCCGCGTCGGCCAGCTTGATGAGCCGGGTCTCATAGGCGCAGTGGGCGGGGGCGGAGACTCCGTAAAACTTGGCTGGATTGGCCGCGTCGTCACTGGAGAAGATCACGCTGCGGGAGCCCTGGGTAATATAGATGCAGTCCTTATGCCCCATGGGGTAGGCAGCGCCGTCCACGGTGCATACGCCGCCGCCGCCCAGGTTGAAGAAACCCACCTCGCGCCGCTCCAGGAAATACCCGGTGCCGAAGTTGTGCCAGATATCGATGCCCCTGTCGATGGAAACGGTTTCATTCACGGGCATGATGCCCAGGGTCACCATCCGGTCCACGTGAGAGTAGACCGCCTGGACAGAGTCGGGCTGGTACAGGTTTTGAATCAGGAATTCATCCCGCAGCTCGTCTGTGGTGTAGCGTTTCACGTCGCGCTGGTTGGCGCTGTAGCGGATATCCATGATAGATTTACCTCCTGTTGATTTTATCTTATATGGGAATGTCCCCCGTCACCACGGTGACCAGGCGGTGAACGCCCGGCGCAAGGCGGAAACGCAGGGTGGGGATGCGGGTGAGGGGATGGAGGAGGTTCGTGTTGGGGAAAGCCTTCACCAGCAGGGGCTCGCCGCCGCCCTCCTCGCAGCGTATGGCGCTGACGCCCCAGGGGAACCGGGCGGCCACGCCGTGCTCGCTCCATGCCACCATGTCCTCGCTGAACGGGACGCCATCCAGCTCTGCCGGGATAGCGAAACCGCCATCCGCCACGTCGATGGGGCGGTCGGTGCTGATGCGGTACTCCCGCCGGTGGCTGGGGAAATCGGGGGTCACGGTGACCGACACGCGCACGCCCTCCAAGGGAGAGTAAGAACGGCTGACGGCGGTGTCGCTCACACGGTACTCGTCAAAGCCCCGGCCAATCCGGTAGTGCTCGTCCCCGGCGACGGAGAACGCCATACAGTTATCAAAGGCCCCCTCCTCCAATGTTTCGCCGCGGGGCACGGAAAAACCAAACCGGCTGGAGTAGACCAGCTTTTCATACTTGGCCGCGCAAGCGCCCAGCTCATTGACGCAGTGCTGCCCGGCCACGAACATCTGCACCTGGTTTTCATCCCGGCAGAGGAGCATCCTGGCCTGGGGGAGGAGTTTCCGCGCTGCCAGAGCGGGGACGGCCTCCTCGCTGGTCCAGAAGGGGTGCTCCTCCGGGAGCACCAGGCACAGGAAGGTCTTGAAGGCCCAGTAGGGGGAGCCGGGGGCGTTGTAGTTCTCGCTCATGAGGAGGTTGGGGTAGGCGTACCCCACGGAGAGAAGGCCGTCCGGGGTAAGGATGGGCTGGGAGAGCCAGTGGCGCAGGTTGCCCAGCACCCGGGACTTCATCACGCCCCAGGGCACCGCCTCCACCCCCGCCAACGCGAGGGCCGAGAAGAAAGCGCCCTGGGCGAAACGGTAGGTCAGGCTTCTGCCGAAGGGGACGGCCCTGCCGTCAGGCTCAAACCAGTGGAGGTAGTCGGGGGCGAAGGCGGCGGCCCGCGCTTTAAAGATACGGCAGCGCTCGGGGTCCAGGTCCTCCATGCACGATGCGTAGACCAGGCCGTAGAAGTGCATCCCGAAGGGAATGTAGTAGTCCATCTGGGTGGGTTGGCCGTCGCAGTACCACCCCCCGCCCAGATACCACCCGTCCAGCCGCCGAAGGTCGCTGGCCGTCTGTGCCGCATCCCAGGGCCAGCCCATGCGGCGAAACGCGGCGTTGACCAGCACCCGGAAGAAAAACCAATTGTTCTTGGGGATATCGGTCCCGTTGATTTGGGCAAGCCAGACGTGGAGGTCGTGCGCCTCTTTATCGCTGAGAGCCAGCTCCTTCCCACACAGGAGGAGAACCAGGGATATGGCCGCCATCTCCACGATTTTCTGGTCGTAGTCGAAGACCTTTCCCCAGTAGGCCGGGTGCTCGGGGTCCGTTCCGTGGACCAGCCCGGCGCGGAAGGCGGGAAGGTATTCCCGCCCGCCCCCGGCGGTCCAGAGGGGAGCAAGCCCCCAGAGCATCCGGGAGAAGGCCTCCATGCCCGCGGAGCGCTCCCCGTAGTGGGCGGCGAAAGCCCCCAAGCGAAACCCCGCGCAGCCGGGCGTGAAGTGCGCCTCCACCGGGGCGAGGAGCTGGCGCAGGACCTCGGCCACGTCGGCGCGGGTGCGCAGGGGATTTTGATGGGCGGGCAGATCAAAGTGCTGCAAATCACTCACTCCTCCGCGATTTAAGACCAGTAGTCGCAGTCCCCGTAAAGCAGGCGGTACAGGGCCTCAACATAGTAGTAGTCGCCCCATATGGTGCTCTCGTCCACGCCGCGCTGATGGGGGATGGAGTACACACCGTGGAGGAGGAGCCCGTCGGCGCCGGGGAGGTCCCGGGTGGTATAGCGTTTCGCCAGGGAGGTCATCATCAGGGCAAGGGCGTTTTCATAGGTCCTCCGGCGGGGATGGGTGAGGGGCAGGTGCTTAAGCAGCTCCAGGATGCCGCAGCAGACGATGGCGGTGGAGGAGCTGTCACGGGGTTGATCTCCCTCGGTGAAACACAGGTCCCAGTAGTTTACGTAGTCGGCGGGCAGGCGCGCCAGATAGTAGTCCAGCAGGCGGCAGGCCGTATCCAGAAAGGAGCAGTCTCGGGTGTGGCGGTAACTCAGGGTGAAACCGTACACGCCCCAGACCTGTCCCCTGGCCCAGCAGGAGCTGTCGCTGTATCCCTGGGCGGTGGCGCCAAAACGGGGCGCGCCGGTGGTCACGTCCATGTAAAAGGTGTGGTAGGTGGAATTGTCCGCCCGGACGAGGTAGCGCTGGGCCTGGCGGGCGTGGGTGTAGGCCATGTCGCGGTAGCGCCCGTCCCCCGTCAGGCGGGCGGCCTGGTAGAGGAGGGGGAGGTTTAAGAGACAGTCGATGATCATGCGGCCCCGGTTCTCCGGGTCGGTTAAGTCGCCCCACGCCTGGAGAATGCCCGCCTTGTCGAAGTAGCGCGCTTTCAGGTAGTCCGCGGCCTTGAGAAAGCAGGACCGGGCGCGCTCGTCCTTTTTGAGGAGGAAGGCGGGGTAGCAGGAGAGGGAATAGAGAAAGCCCAGGTCGTGGGTGTCGATGTTGCCCGGCCTCTCCACCCGGTCGTAGAAACGCTCCAGATGGCGCTCCAGCGTGGGGAGGTATGTCTCATCCCCGGTGTGTTGGTAGAGCAGCCACAGCATTCCGGAAAAAAAGGAGGTGGTCCACTCGAGGTTCTCTCTCTCGACAGGGTAGCGCAGGCCCTCTGTGTTGGCGCCGGGGAAACAGTCGGGGAAACGGGGGAGGAGGGCATCGATCTTCCGGCGGCAGAAGTCCAGCTCACGCAGGGCAAACTGCCTGGTCGTGGCGTGGGCGGCGGCAAATTTCCTGTCCATGTGCACCCTACCCCTTTAAGCCGCTGGTGGCTACGCCCTGGACAAAGGACTTCTGGAAGATGAGGAAGACGATGACGACGGGGATCAGCGACACCACCGACGCCGCCATAATAAGGCCGTACTCGGTGGAGTATTGGCCCATGAACATGCGGATGCCCAGCTGAATTGTCTTCTGGCCGGTGGAGTTGAGGTAGATCATGGGGCCCATAAAATCGTTCCAATTGGTGACGAAGGTGAAGATGACCAGGGAGGCGATGGAGGGGCCCATCTGGGGCAGAACGATACGGCCGTAGATGCCGTACTCGCTGAGCCCGTCGATCCGGGCAGCCTCCAGCAGCTCATTGGGGATGCCCATGCAGAACTGCCTTAGGAGGAACACGCCGAAAGCGTCAAAGGCGTGGAGCAGGATGAGGGAGAGGTGGGAGTCCACCAGGTGGGCGGCGTTCATCATGCTGTACTGGGGGAGCATGTATACCTGCCAGGGCACGGCAATGGTGGCCACGTAGATCATAAAGAGCAGGTTGCGCCCCTTGAATTCACATTTTGCAAAGCCGTAGGCCGCGAAAGAGCTGGTAATAACCTGGATGATGGTGGTGATAACGGTGATCTTAAAGGTGTTGAGGGTAAAGGTCAGAAAAGGGACCTGCTCCCATATGCGCTTGTAGTTGCTCCAGGCGGGGTTGGAGGGGATCCACTCAACGGGAATTTTGAACACGTCCTTGTCCAGCTTCAGCGAGGCGCTGAGCATCCACACCAGGGGGAGAAGCGTGACGACACAGATGGTGATGAGCAGGGCATAGATAAGGGCCTTCTTCCAGGCGGACTGTCTGTTTACCATGATGTTCTCCCCTCCCTTAGTCGGTAGACATTTTCTTCTCCAGCAGGAACTGAACGGCGGTGATGGCGGCGACGATGGCAAAGAGAATGAGTGCCGCCGCGCTGGCCCGGCCGTAGTCCCAGGAGATGAAGGACTGGTTGTAGATATACTGCGATAGGAGGGTGGTGGCGGTGCCGGGGCCGCCCTCGGTGAGTACAAAGATGATGTCGAAGGACTTGAACGAGTTGATCGTGAGCATCATGACGACAAAGAAGGTCGCGTTGCGCAAAAGGGGAAACTTGATGCTCCAAAAGCGCTGCCAGGCGTTGGCGCCGTCGATCATGCCCGCCTCGATGAGGGAGGTGGGAATATCCTGCAAGGCCGCTAAATAGATGATCATATAGTAGCCCATATTTTTCCAGATTGTGACGATGATAACGGCGGGCAGAGCCCATTTCGTGGAGGCGAACCAGCCGGGGACGTCGACGACGCCAAAGAACTTCAGCATCTCGTTGATAAGACCCATATCCTTTTGAAAGAGCATCTGCCACACGGCGGCGACCGCTACGATAGAGGCTACGTAAGGGAAGAAAAGGGCCGTACGGAAGATGCCGATGCATCTGAGTTTCTGGTTGATGAGCACGGCGAGCCCCAGGGAGATGAACATGGTGATGGACACGTTGAAGACAGTGTAGATCACGGTTTTCATTACGGCCTGGCGAAAGTTCTTGTCGCCAAAAATGAACTTGAAGTTATCAAGACCCACGAAGGACATGGGGTTAAAGCCGTCCCACTTATTGACGGAGAGGAAGAAGGTGAAGAGTACGGGAATCAAAATCAGGACGAAGAAACCGATGAAATTCGGCGCGATGAAGGAAAGGCCTACCAGCGTTTTTCGGGTGGTCAGGCGCACGGAACGCCTTTTGGGCCTGCTTACCGGGGCTGAGGCGACAGATGCCGCGGTCTTATTTGCTGCCATAGGGTGCCCTCACTCTCTTGGATAGAAGGAGGGGCAGGGCCGGTGCCCTGCCCCTCCCAGGCTTTTAAGATTTACTGACCCTGGATGGTCTTGGACTGGGCGGCCATCTCAGCGAGGCCGTCGTCGAGGGCGATCTCACCCAGCATGATGAGGGCGTGCTCGTTGCCGAGCATGGTGTTGACCTCGGAGACCTTGTCGGCGATGGGGCGGTCGAGTACGATGTTCTTGACCTGGAGAGCCTCAAGGGCGCCTTCGGGCATCCCGGGCACGGAGGTGACAAGCTCCAGGGTGGCGTCGTCCAAGCGGGCGGGGATGCCGCCAAGGTTGGCGACAACGGCGGCGCCCTCAGCGCCCGTGGCGAACTTCACAAACGCCCAGGCAAGATCCTGGTTCGAGCTGGCGGCATTGACAGCGATGGGGGTGGTGGAGCCGACGACATTGCCGGCCTCTACGCCGTCGGGATGGGGCAGGGTGGCGATGCCCCAGTTGACAGAGCTCTCACCCTTGTTGATCTTATCGATCATCGTGGCGGCAAACCAGGTGCCCATGGGCATCATGGCGGCGGAGCCATCGGGGAAAACGCTGTTGTAGTGCAGGTTGGCGGTCTTCAGCGTGCCGTAGTCCATGATGGACTTGTCGTCGTTCTGCATACGGAGGACCATCTCATAGTAGGGCTTGAAGAAACTGTAGTCGGTGGCCATGATGGTCTCCTTGCCGTCCTGAACGGCCCAGTTCTGGACAAGCGCCTGCCAGGTATGGAAGTGGGCGCCGTATTTCTTGTCCACGCCCTCGCCGCTGGTGAGCTTCTTGGCCAGCGCCTCGAACTCGGTCCAGGTCATATCGTTGGAGGGGTACTCCACACCGGCGGCATCGAAGATATCCTTATTGTAGAAGAGGGTGTAGTAATCGGTGCGGAAGGGCAGAGCGATCTGCTTGCCGTCGATATTGAAGTTCTCGGCCAGGCCGTTGAAGTCCGCCAGATTTACGCCGTCGGCGGAGATGTAAGAGCTCAGGTCAGCCAGCTGGCCGCGCTGGGCGATGGGATAGATGGTGTCGGCGTCCTTGATCCAGAAAGCATCCACCTCGCTGCCGCCGTTGAGCATGACGGAGAGTTTCGTTCCGTAATCCGCGGACGGGATGTCGATAGGATCGATGGTTACACCGGGGTTGGCCTTGGTAAAGGCGTCGATCACGGCGGAGAAAGCGGGCTGAGTGGCCATATCCCACAGGGCCACCTTCAAGGTGCCGGTGAGCTCGGTCTTGGCG
>DATMXU010000190.1:0-2758 GCA_035562355.1 Pseudoflavonifractor sp. | reverse complement strand
GGTGGCGCGGTCGCTCCAGTCCACATGCTTGCTCATCATCTCGGCTGACACCAGCAGAATCTTCTCGGCCTTTCCGGCGCGAAAGTACCCGTCGGCGGCGTCCAGGCCGTAGAGAAAGCCGGTGCAGGCGGCGTTGAGGTCATAGGCCGGGCAGAGCGCGCCCAGCTCCCGCTGCACCAGACAGGCCAGGGAGGGGGTGAGGTAATCCCCCTGCACGGTGGTGCAAATGATGTAGTCGAGCTCCTCGGGTTTTACCCCCGCATGCGCCAGGGCCATGCGTGCCGCCGCGGCCGAGAGGTCGGTCAGGCTCTCCCCCCCGCTGATATGGCGGCTGCCAATTCCGGTGCGGGTACGGATCCACTCGTCGCTGGTGTCCACGATCTTGGCCAGATCGTCATTGCCGACCGAGAGGGCCGGAGCGCTGTGGCCCAGCCCTAATATGCGAAGACTCATAGCTCCTCCCGCCCCATGTCGAAACTCTCCTTGAAAAATTCGTTGAGCCGGTCCACGCCCTTGTAGATAATCTCCCTCTCCCTATCGTCCAGGCCGGAAAACACGGCGCGCACCATCTTCCTGTGGAAATACTTATGGATGCGATAGACCCGCACCCCCTCCTTGGTCAAGGTAAGGCGGACACTGCGCCGGTCCTCCTGATTTTTCTCCTTGACGATCATGCCCCGGTCCACCAGCTTGTTGACGGCCACCGTCACGGAGGCCATGGTGATGCCCAGGCTAGCCGCTACCCCGCTCACGGTAGCCTCCTCGGCCCGGCCCACCGCATCGATCAGGTGGACCTCGCTGATGCTGGCGTCGATGCCGCTCCTGCGCAAGGTCTCCTCCTCCACCTTGTTGATGTTGTTGTAGGTGTCGGTGAGCAGGAGGTTCAGTTTTTCTTCAAACGCGTCGAGCAAGGAAATCCCGCCTTCTCTCAAAATAATTAGTTTGACTATCTAAATAATTGAGCATATAATAATACTCGCAGATTTATTTGTCAATCCCTTTTTCTCCACGCTCCCGGGCAAGGCGGCCGCTCAGCCGCTCTCCCACAAGGACTGCGGCGGCTATTTTGATGGCGTCGCCGGGTAAAAACAGCACCATGCCGCCCCATAGGATCTGCCCCAGGCTCATGGCCCTGCCCAGGTAGAGGTTGAGCACCAGTCCCATATAGGGCAGGCCCACCAGATAGAGCACCCCCAGCCCCGCCAGGCAGGCCAGGATCAGCCGTGTCTTCCTCCTGCTTTTCTCGGCGAGGTATCCGATGATAAAGGCCGAGGGAATCAGCCCCAGCAGAAAACCGAAGGTAGGGTGAAGGAGATACTGCGGTCCGCCTCCCGCCGTGAAAATAGGCAGTCCGACCAATCCCAGCGCCACATAGACGGCCTGGGAGAGCGCCCCCAGCCTTCCCCCCAGCAGGATGCCCGCCAGGGCCGTGGCCAGGAATTGGAGGGAGAAGGAGGAGATGGGCGTGGGAATCTTCACAAAGGCCCCCGCCGCCGTCAGGGCGGCAAAGAGGGCGGTAAGGGTCAGGTCTCTTGCTCTCATGGGTCACTCACCTCACAAAAATATGCAATAGAATACTCCGCCAAAAGCACTTTGACAAGCCTTTTCTTACGAAAGGAGGTATTCCCCATCCTGAACCACGAAGCCCTCCGCGCCGCCATGGGCGCTCTCCCCTGGGACGGCGAGCTCCACCTGCTCAGCAGCGTGGACTCTACCAATAATCGCGCCAAACTCCTGGCCCGGCAGGGCGCGCCCCACGGCACGGCGATCCTGGCCGAGGAGCAGACCGCAGGGCGAGGCCGCCTGGGACGCAGCTTTACCTCCCCAAAGGGCTTGGGATTGTACGCCACCTTTCTCCTGTGGCCCGGCCTGCCGCCGGAACAGCTCCTCCACGTGACGGCTATGGCCGCCGTAGCCGCCTGTCGGGCGGTGGAGGCCACCGGCTGGCCCTCCCCCCGTATCAAGTGGACCAACGATCTTCTTCTGGGCGGAAAAAAACTGGGCGGGGTACTCGCCGAGTTCTCTTCGGGGGCGCTCATCCTGGGCGTCGGCATCAATGTCCACCACAGCCCGGAGGACTTTCCCCCTGACCTGGCCGGACTCGCCGCCTCCCTCCGCTCCGAGAGCGGCAGCTCCCCTTCCCGCACCGACCTGGCCATTCACCTGATGGAGGAGCTCTTCCGCCTCTCCGAGGGCATTTTATCCCAAAAAGCTGCCTATCTGCGCCAATATGAGGACCTCTGCCTCACCGTAGGGCGGGACATCCTCCTCCACCGGAATGGGGAGCGCATCCCAGCCCGCTGCACCGGGCTGGATGAGAACGGCGCCCTCCTGGTCCGGTACGCCGACGGCAGAGAGGAGACCATTTTCTCAGGCGACGTGAGCGTGCGGGGCATCAACAGCTATGTATGATCCCTTACCTCAGAAAGGAAAATGATTCTATGAAGACAGTCCGTTTTATCCTGAAAATCGCAGGCTTTTTCTTGGCCGTTTTGTCGGCGGTCTGCTTTCTTGTGGGCTACTGGGACAAAATCGCCCGTGTGTTCCTCCGCATCAACGCCAAGATGACCGGTGTTCCCCTGATCCCCACTGAGTACGACGACTTCGAATCCCTTGCGTGAAGAGGTTTTCGCCATACGAGCAATTTGCCACTTCCATTTTCAATTTTCCTATGATATAATTTTCAATACTACTTTATGTAATATTTAAAATTAGGAGTGGTAGCACATGATTGATATGCAAGAGCTGCACATAGGCC
>DATMXU010000189.1:0-11185 GCA_035562355.1 Pseudoflavonifractor sp. | reverse complement strand
GCGACAACCTGGCCATTGGCCACTTCAATGCCATCGGCTACGCCTTCTCCGGTTATGTGGGCAAGTTCATGGCCCGTTTCAACAAGGATGGCAAGACGAAGGACTCCAGCAACGTGAAGATGCCCAAGTTCTTTGAGCTGTTCCGCGACTTCGTCTTCTCCATCGCCCTATTCATGATCGTTCTGTTCTACATCGCCATCTTTGCCAACGTAGCCAAGGGCAACTGGGAGATAATCAACAAGATGGCGGGCAACGACATCTGGTTCATCTATCCCCTCCTTCAGGGGCTACAGTTTGCCGCCGGTATGAGCGTTCTGATTTTCGGCGTGCGCCAGTTCATCGCCGAGATCACCGCGGCCTTCGTGGCCATCTCTGAGAAATATATCCCCAACTCCAAACCCGCGGTTGACTGTCCCGCCATCTTCCCCTTTGCTCCCACGGCAGTTGTCATCGGCTTTATAGGCTCCTTCCTGGGCGGCCTCTTCGGGATGATGCTGATGGTTCTCTTCAAAAGCCCGATCATCATGATTCCCGCGGCGGGCATCTGTTTCTTCTCCGGCGGCACCTGCGGTGTCTTCGGCAACGCCTATGGCGGCTGGAAGGGCGCTCTGGTCGGCTCCTTCCTGGTTGGTATCGGGCTGGTGGCCCTGCCCCTCATCCTCTATCCCGCGTTTGCCTCCATGGGCATTGAGGGCGCCTCCTTCCCCAATATCGACTATAACATTGTCGGCACTATCCTTAACTGGATCCTTGGGTTCTTCGGCCGCTAACTCATCACTGCCCGCAAGGAACAAGGAGCCCAGCTCCTTGTTCCTTGCCTTATAACAGAAAAAGGTGTGTAATTTGGTAGAAAACGAAATTAAACAGTTCCTCGACATCCTTGGACAGGAGCTGAATTCCTACTTCAAACGTGTGGACATGGACGCCCTGGAGCGGGCCAAGGAACTCATCCTGACCGCCCAGGAGAAGAAAAAACGTGTTCATGTGACCGGGATTGGAAAGCCGGGGCATGTGTCGGCTTATATCGCATCCCTTCTCTCGTCCACCGGGACGCCCGCCTATGAACTCCACGGGACCGAGGCGGTGCATGGCAGCTCGGGCCAGGTTCTGCCCGGCGATGTGGTGATCGCCATCTCCAACAGCGGAGAGACGGCCGAGCTCATTGCCACGGTGGAGACCCTGAAGAGGAATGGGGCCGCGATCATCGCGGTGACGGGCAAGGAGAGCTCCTGGCTTGCGACCCATGGGGACGTCTTCCTCTTCGCCGGGGTCAGTCAGGAGGGGGATTCCATGAACAAGCCGCCCCGTATCTCCATCCTGGCCGAGATGATTGTACTGCAGTGCCTGAGCCTTGTCCTGCAGAACCACTATCAGCTCACGCCCGAGCAGTATGTGAAGTGGCATCCCGGCGGCGCGCTTGGAAAATCTATGTGAGAGAGGTAAGATACGCATGAAACCACAAGGCGTAATTACGGCGATGGTAACGCCCTTCGATGGGGCATACAACATCAATGTTCCGGCCACCCATCAGCTCATCGACTATTTGCTGGAGCGGGGCGTCGACGGCCTCTTTATCCTGGGGACCAACGGCGAATTCTTCAGCCTGAACGACGAGGAGAAGGTTGCCTTCGCTAAGGCTGTGGTCGACTATGTAAAGGGCCGCGTACCCGTCTATGTCGGCGCAGGATCTTGCGGCACGCGGGAGACCATCGAGCTGGCGAAACGCTGTGAGGGCGTGGGCGCGGACGCCATCTCGGTCATCACCCCTTACTTCCTGCCCCTGAAACAGGAGGAATTGATTGGCCATTACCGGACGATTGCCGCCGAGGTATCCATCCCCATGGTGCTCTATAACATGCCCAGGAATACGGGCGTGAATATCGACCCGGCTACCCTGCAGGCGCTGCTGAGCTGTGACAATATCGTGGGCATCAAGGACAGCAGCGGAAATATGGAGAATCTCAAGGGCTACCTGGAGGTTGCCAAGGGCAGGGAGCTTGCTGTGCTGGTGGGCTCCGACTCCAAGATTCTGGAGGCCATGAAGCTGGGCGCGGCGGGAACCGTCGCCGCTACAAGCAATGTCATCACCGAGACCATCGTCTCTATTGTGAAACACTACCGGGAGGGCGAGCTGGAGCTGGCCCAAAAGGACCAGGCCGATGTGGACGTCCTGCGGAAAGTGCTGCCCCTGGGCACCGTTCCTGCCGCGCTCAAGCAGCTCCTCCGGGGAATGGGTATCCCGGTCGGCGCTCCCCGCCCGCCTATATTGCCCCTTGACGAGGCGCACAGCGGCGCGCTGGCCGAGGTGTTAAGGTATTTTGGAAAGATAAATTGAGGAGACTATCATGCAAAGAAGTAACTTGCTGACCCGCATGGAGCGGACGGGCGCAATGGCCATCGTCCGCACGAAGAGTATCGAGCGGGCCCATGAGATCGCCCAAGGCTGTCTGGACGGTGGGATTGACGTGCTGGAGATCAGCTACACCTACCCCAATGCCGGCGAGGTCATCGCAGCCCTCAAGGAGACCTTTGGGGCACGGCTGGCGGTGGGAGCGGGAACGGTTCTTGAGGGCGAGACGGCCCGCCTCGCGCTGGTCGCGGGAGCAGAGTTTGTCATCTCGCCCAACTTTAATGAGCGGGCGGCTCGGCTGTGCAACCTCTACCAGACACCCTACTGCCCCGGCTGTTCCACCGGGACTGAAATTGTGGAGGCACTGGAGCTGGGCGCCTCGCTCATCAAGGCATTTCCCATCTCCAACTTCTATGGGAGCGAGCTGGTGAGGACCTACAAAACCCCCATGCCCTACATTCCTATTCTGGCCTCGGGCGGCATTACCCTGGAGAACCTGCACGAGTGGGTGGAGGCCGGTACCGAGATCTGCGCCTTTGGCTCTCTGCTGACCAAGGGGACGAGCGCCGAGATCGCCGCCAACGCGCGGAAAATCAGAACCATCATCGACCGGTGCCGTGGGAAATAACAACATAGGGCGAGAAGAAAGGAGGGAGTTTCGTGGATCAGGAGCTGGCAACCCTTATGGACGCAATCCAGGGTCGAACGCTGGTGACTATCCCCGACCTGGAGACCGAGCTGCGCCTCACCAGACGGCAACTTTTATACCGTGTCGATAAACTCAATATGCTCTTGAGAAACCATGGCTACCCCGCTATCTCGATCGGTACCATGAAGGAACTGCAGATAGAGCCTGAGACGCGGAAGTTCCTTCTCTCTTTCCCTGTGGAGGCCCCCGCCAAAAACCATTACTATTTCAACCGGCAGGAGCGGATGATCTACATCTATTTACTGCTGTTCATCAACCAGGACTACGTCTCCCTACAGCACTTTATTCAGGGGCTCCAGGTCAGCCGCTCCACCGTTATCCACGCGCTGAAGGACCTGCAGGAGGAGCTGGACCGGTATGACATCAAAATTCTGAACAACCGTGAAAAGGGATATTATCTGCATGGCGGGGAATTGAACCTGCGCAGCTATATGATGAAACTGGTCATGCTCTCCCTCTCCAACGAAAAGAACATGACCGTCTTCAATCAATTCATCGACGACCTGCATCTGGACACCTTTTCCTACTCCAAGCTGATCATCTCCGATTTATCTGAAAAGCATCAGCTTATCTTTGTCGGCGGCCGCCTGGACGAGTTTATCTACATTTTTATCTTGCTGAAGGCTAGGATTAACTCGGGCGCAACAGCCAATCAACCCTTTTCCCGGGGGGACGGGGATATCCGTTCCATGCGGGAATCGCTCTTCACCAAAGAGCTTTTGAGCTATTTTAAGAATGTCGAAGGCATGAACGAGCATGAAATTTCGTATATCAGCGCCTGGATTCTGGCGGTTTCCATCGGCAATGTGGATGAGGAGACCCCAGATAAGGCGTTGATTTCCGACCTCGTGCAGCGCATTATGACCAGGTTTTCCTTTTTGAGCGGCAGCTATTATAAGGATACAAAGGAGATTTTTAAGCAGCTCTATTCCCACCTGCGCCCCGCGTATTACCGCCTGATTTACCGGCTGCCCATCTACAATCCCCTCTGCGCGAAAATACGGATGGAGTACAGGGATTTTTACTCGTTGGTGGAGGAGACCATGCGGCCTCTGAGCACCCTCTTTGAAACTGAGATTCCGGAGGATGAGATGGCCTATTTGACCGTGCACTTCGCGGCCATCTTTTCCAAGCAGCGTCTTCGCGACGAAAGACCGAAGAACCGGGCGCTGGTGGTCTGCGCCAACGGGATTGGCTCCTCGGCGATCCTGTACCATCAATTGCAGGAGATTTTTCCCGAGCTATACCTCTATGGGCCGGTCGAGCAGGAGCAGGTACGCGAGTATGAGGATATTGTGGACGTTATTTTTACGACCATCCCCCAGCCCGCGCCCTTGACGGGCGAGGTGCCTGTGATTCGTGTCAGCCCGGTTATGGATATGCGCGAGCGATACGACGTCATGAACGAGGTGTACGCCCGGCTCAAAAACCCCATGTTTCAGCCGTCCAACATCAACGTGCTCTTGGATATCGTCAAGAAACACGCCGAGATCAGGGAGGAAGGGCTTTTGTACCATGAGCTCCTGCAGTATTTCTCCTCGAACAGCCGCCTCAAGTGCAGGCGGCGGGAGGACGGGCTGCTGCTCTCCGACTTGGTCGCGCGGGATCAGATTTTGCTCTGCGTGGAGGCGGAGGACTGGCGGCAGGCCATTCGGCAGTCCGCGGCTCCACTGGTTGCCAGCGGGGCCGTGAGTGAGGCCTATGTGCGCACTATCCTGGAGCTCAACGAGGAAAAGCCTCAGGCGATGGTCGTTGCGCCCCATATCGCGCTCCCCCATACGAAACCGGAATTTGGCGCGGCCCGATCCTCCCTGGGCATTGCGACGTTGAAGGAACCCGTCGTCTTTGGGGAAAGCGAGAACAATCCCGTGAAGTATCTCTTCACCCTGAGCGCCCTCGACAATCACCAGCACCTGCCCGCCATGTCCCAGCTGCTGAGCCTTTTCAATGAGGAGCGGTTTTTCCAACTGCTGGACCACGCAGAGAGCGCGGAAGAAATTTTGTCCTACATCAAACTGCAGGAGGCAAAGGAGAAGGGATAAAAATGAGAACAGGGGTACTCGTAAAGATTACCAAGCACATGGGACTGCTGGCCATGGTGAAAGAAGTCGGCTACGACTTTGTGCTGCTGGACAACGAACACGGCTTTTATTCCCTGCAGGAGCTGCACGACCTATGCATGTATGCCGGGGCGATTGGATTGGAGACGATGGTCAGAATCTCGGAAATCAGCAAAACGGAAATCAGCAAAACGCTGGACGCCGGAGCCAATGGAATTTTAGTTCCCATGGTCGAGCGGGAAGAGCAGGTCAAAGAGATTGTCCGATGGGCAAAGTATCCTCCGCTGGGGCACAGAGGCTATTCTGGCGGTGCCCATACGTCCTACAGCAAAGCAACCACACATCGGGAGGTAATCGAGGGCGCAAACGCGGGCCGTAGGGTATATATTCAAATTGAAACGGCCGCGGGGGTTCAAAATGCGGCGGAGATCCTCTCCCAAGGCTGCCTGGACGGCGTTGTGATTGGCCCGGCCGACCTGGCGATCTCTCTGGGCCGCCCGGGGGAGATGGACCATGAGGAGCATATGGCAATCATGAGGACCATTGCCGGGTTGTGCCGCGACAGGGGGATCGATTTTGGCATCATCGGGAAGGAGTCCCTGATTCGGAGGCTCCAGGGAGAGGTGGGGCTTGCGGTGGCGGCCATCGACAGCGATTTGCTGTATCAGGGGCTGCAGAGGCAGTTTCAGGCAGTTCAATCATAGAACGCCATACTGGATTGATGGACGGAAAGAAAAACAAACCGCAAATCTGTTTTATGAGGTGGAAAAATGAAAAAACGATTCTTGTCATGGCTGTTGGTGGGAAGCCTGGCGCTGAGTCTACTCCCGGGCACGGCGTTTGCTGCGGAGCTTCCGCCGGATGGATCAACGGTAAAAGGGACGTTGGTGACGGAGAGAAACAATGGGGACATGAACAGGATCCCCTACAACAATCCCGACGCGATTGTCGATGTGGATGCGGGAACCTGGGCGAGCCCCGCGGTTATGGATGTCAACGGCGACGGCTACCTGGATCTCGTCGTCATCGGTACCGCGGTGTGCTACAGCGGCACCTACATATTTTACGGCGGCCCCGACTCTGCGGAAGATCTCACGATGAGCAAGGGATATAAAGTGGCTGGCGGCGTGGGCAACGCATACCCGACCTATCTCTACAGTGAAGAGGGAAACTATGAGGACACATTGATGTTTTCCGGAAGCAGCATGTATCCGGATTTTAAGGACACCTTTTGGAGTTCCGGTCAAAACCTGAATGTCAACATTACCTGGCCCCAGGACTCCACCCGCGCCAATGAGTACAGCTTGGTGGACTACGACGGAGACGGCCTTCTAGACCTGATCCGGGGCGCCGAAAACTGGAACGAGTACGGCTGGGCCGGAAAGTTCGACTCTACCGGCCACTGGGGTGATGAGAACAGCGATCCCCTCCACGGCTGGGTCATGTGGGCAAAAAACCGTGGCACGAATGATAACCCGGATTTCTCAGGCAGTGCCCAATTGGTATGCGTCGACAACGACCCGGAGAACCCCATCGACACCTACGGTCACCCCGCACCCAGTTTCTATGACTGGGACGGCGACGGCGATCTGGACCTGATGTGCGGCAATTTTGTGGACGACATCCTCTATTTCGAAAATATTGGCACGCGGACACAACCCCGCTATAAGGCGGGCGTGGCCCCCAAGCTGGAGAATGGGAAAAATCTTCAGATGGAGCTGTGCATGCTCACCACCACCAGCTTTGACTGGAACGGCGACGGCCTGATGGACCTGATTGTGGGTGAGGAGGATGGCCGCGTCTGCTACATGAAGAACACCGGCGATTTCGCGGCCAATGGCGCGCCCATTTTCAAGGAGCCCGCATACTTCAAGATGCCGGCCGACAGCTTGAAAGACGGCATCCTCTCCACGCCTTTCTCCATTGACTGGGACGGCGACGGCGACGAGGACCTGTTTTCCGGAGATTCCGCGGGCTATTTCAACTTCATCGAAAACATTACGCCGGAAGACGGCGACTTGACCGATCCCATGTGGGTGCCCCCCGTCCGGCTGACTGATGAGAACGGCGAGGTCATCCGCATCATGGCCGGCCCTAACGGCTCCATTCAGGGTCCCGCCGAGGAGAAGTGGGGTTACACCGTCCTGAGCATGGGGGACTGGAACGGCGACGGCAAGGTGGACATCGTTGCCAACAGCATCTGGGGAAAGATCGTCTGGCTGGAGAATATCGGCGAGACGGGAAGGGAGCGGGTTCCCCGGTTTGCCGCTCCGCAGCCGGTGCGAGTGGACGATGCGGCCCCGGACAAGCCCAGCTGGAATTGGTGGGACCCCGAGCCCTATGAGCTGGTGTCCCAATGGCGCTCCATGCCCTTTGTCATCGACCTGAATGAGGACGGGCTTGTTGACCTTGTCATGCTGGACAGCGAAGGCTACCTTGCCTTCTATGAGAAACAGGAAAACGGTATGGTGAAACCCGGCGAGCGGATTTTCCTCAACCAGAGCAACGGCGCTCTGCGGCTGAGCAGCGGGACCCAGGGCAGCAGCGGCCGCCTGAACTTCACCATGGTGGACTGGGATGGCGACGGCAAGCTGGATATCGTCCGGAATGACGGTACCTCCGTATCCTGGCTGCGCAATATCGGAGAGGAGGATACTCCCTGGAAGTTTGCAAACGAGGTCAATCTGCACACTCGTAAAATTACCTCCCACACCCCTTGCCCCACCGTCTGCGACTGGAACAAGGACGGCGTGCCCGATCTGATCGTGGGCGCCGAGGACGGCCATTTTTATTATTTTGTAAACAAAACGGCGCAGTATGTGGAGCCCGAGCCGCCCCGTACGAACCTAGACGACTATCTGGTGGCCCACTGGGATTTTGAGGGCACGGATCAAGCAACCAAACTGAAGGACAAGGCGACTGCCGGGACCTCGACAGATGACCTGACCATTGAGGGGACAAATGTCATCATCTCCGACAGCGTGGCCATCCTCGGGCCTGAGGCCGGGAATGTCCTCAACGCCGGTAACCTCGCCGACGTGAGTCAGGCCGGGCCCATGACCATCTTCATGAAGGTCAAGGTCAGCGCCGGTAAAACCACTGATTATATCGGCCTTGCCGATAAACGGATTTTCAACCAGACGGATCGCTCCTACGCGGTGGTCATTCCCTCTGGTACAGAGAATCACACGCCCTATTTCTGGTTCTCTTCAGACGGCAGCGGCACCAGTACGAAGGTTGCTCAAACCGACCCCGCCAGCCAGGGCCTTACTGCTGATCGATGGCGGGAGCTGGCGGTCGTGGCCGAAAAGGATGCGTCCACAGGCAACATCAATATCAAGATGTATCTCTCCAAGGGAGAGAGCACGGTTTCCGGGTCGGATTTCTCTCTGGTCGCCTATAAAAGCACCAGTTACTCCGGCATCTGTGCATCCAGCACAGCTCCGCTGCTGCTTGGCCGCGACGCCAACAAGAGAGCGGCCGGTGTGACGATCTCATACGACGACGTCCGTATCTATAATGACGCGCTCTCCGATGAAGAGCTGGCCACAATTCTGGAGGGGACGCCGAATGTGGAAGTAAAAGCCGATCAACTTCGTTCCCTGTCTCTGGACGGGGTCAGTTTTGCGCCCCTGTTCGCCCCCAGCGCCACCAGTTATTCCGCTGTTGTGGGCAGTGATGTGGACCGCGTCACCGTGCGTGCCAACGCCAAGGACAGTAGCACCGTCACCATCAACGATATGGAGATGAGCGGGGATGGCGTTGCTGTCACCCTGCAGGACGGGGAAAACCCCGTCGTCATCAAAGTCATCAATAAGGCCGATCCCACTGTCTTTATGACATATACCCTGACCATCACGAAACAGGCGGCCTCCGAAATGGACCCGGAGGAGCATCTGGTAGCTCGCTGGGACTTCGAAGGCGATACCGAGGAGGCGCAGCTGCGGGATAAGGCGCCTGCCGGAGACGTAGAGGACCACCTGATCATGGATGGCGATATCCGCATTGAAAACGGCGCCGCAGTCTATGACAGGAATAAGAAATCCGTTCTGATCAGCCCCAGCTCGAAGGATTTGGAAATCGCCGGTGAGCTGACGCTGGTGGCGAAGGTGCGGAGGTCGGTCAAACAGGGGGTTGTCGGCATCGTAGACCGCCGGTATTTTGGCGGCGTGCGCGCCTATGGCATGTTCACCGCCGATCTGGGCGGGACCAGCGGCTACTATGGCATTGGCGGAGAGGCCGCGGGACAGACCGTGCGCGACGGCGATATGGAGGTCGCACAGCTGAACGAATGGGCTACCCTGGTGACCGTGATCAGTCGGGGCAGCGACAACAATCTGGTGCTAAACCAGTATGTCTCCAATAAGGAGACGCCCGCCGGCAGCACGGACTTCCTGCCCGCCCGCGCCTCGAAGGCATTGGGCAAAGCCTCCCTGGACGTCAGTACAACGCAGCTGTATATAGGCAACAACAAGGATATGCAGGCCATGAACGGGAAGATGGAGATCTGTGAGGTGCGGATCTATGATACCGCACTAACGCTGGATCAGCTGGCAGCTCTGGATATGCCGGTTCCGAAGATCAGCGCCGCCGCACTGGAAACGCTGATGGCCTCTGCTCCCACTGATGAAAAACACTACACCGCCTATAGCTGGGAGCGCCTGCAGGATGCGCTTGAGACCGCACAGGCCGCGCTGGACAGCGGGGATCACCACCTGATCGACGCAGCGTACGGAGCCCTGGACAGCGCCATCAACAACCTGAAGAAGTACTATGTCGCCATCGGCGACCTGGCCGAGCTGCTGGACACAGTGCCCGAGGACGGCTACAAGTACACGGAGGACAGTTGGAACGCGCTTATGGCCGCTGTGGAGGCCACGGAGAAAATCCTGGAGGACAACATCTCTCCGCTGCCTTCTCCCGCTGAAATTCTGGCGGCCTATGATGCCCTGGATGCCGCCCTGAACAACTTGGTGCTGCAGACCTACACGCTGACCTTCGAGACCAACGGCGGCAGTGTCATTGCCTCCAAGGAGGATCTGAAGGGCGCGGTGATTTCCCTGACCGCGATCGTCCCCGAGAGAGACGGCTATGACTTTGTGGGTTGGTACAGCGATGAGGAGCTGACCGACGCTGTGGACAGTGCTACGCTGGACAAAAACGTCACCGTCTACGCCAAGTGGAAGGCCTCTGGCGACGGCTATTCCGGAGGCTCCAGCGCTCCCCGGTCTTATACCCTACATTTCAACACCAACGGCGGCAGTGACATCGGCAGTGTGACGAAGGTCAGCGGCACTGAGATCGAGCTCAGCAAGTATGTTCCCTTTAAGTCCGGCTACGAGTTTGCCGGCTGGTACAGCGACGCGGGCCTGACGAGGGCGGTAACCAGCGTAAAGCTGACCGCTACAACCACTATTTATGCCAAGTGGACGAAGGCGGCTGCTCCCTTTACGGACGTTGTTGATGGGTCGTACTATGCCGACGCTGTGGATTGGGCTGTGGAAAACGGTGTCACCAGCGGTACCAGTGCCACCACCTTCTCGCCCGATGCCGCCTGCACCCGGGGGCAGGTCGTGACCTTCCTGTGGCGTGCCATGGGCAGCCCCGAGCCTGTTGGTACGGCTGACCCGTTTACGGACGTGGACTCCGGCTCCTACTACGACAAGGCTGTTCTGTGGGCCGTTGAAAATGGCATTACCAGCGGTACAGGCGCCGCCACCTTCTCGCCCGACGCCACTGTCACCCGGGGGCAGGTTGTAACGTTCCTGTGGCGCTCCGCGGGCGCTGAGAAGGCGGACTCCGCAAATCCCTTCACGGATGTTGCCGCCGATTCCTACTGCGCTGACGCGGTCATTTGGGCCGCGGAGAACGGAATCACCAACGGCGTCACTTCGTCCGCCTTTGCCCCCGATCAAGGGTGCAGCCGCGGTCAGATCGTAACCCTCCTGTGGAGGTATCTGGGGAAATAATGATTCGTGATACTAAGGGGAGGAGATAGAAATCTCCTCCCCTTAGTACATTTGGAGCGGTGTCTATTTTATTAAAAAATTGCGCCCGGAGAAGGTC
>DATMXU010000188.1:0-8153 GCA_035562355.1 Pseudoflavonifractor sp. | reverse complement strand
GCCGCGGCGCGGACCGCGTGTGACCATCGCCGAGCGAAAGAGGATGTCCACCATCAAATGCAGCAGATGAGGCCAATTGATATGAAGAAAAGCATGCAAAAACAAATTGCCGCCGCCGTGCTGGCGCTGGGGCTGACGGCTGGCGTCCTGGGCGCCGTGTCGGCCAAGAACTCGGCCATGCCCACAAGGGCCGAGACCAGGACCGGCGTCACCGTCTACTCCAACGCCAAGGCCGCCATCGACGCGTCCAATCTGGCGGAGGGGTATCTCTTGGTGAAGTACACCGGAGGCAAGGACGTAAAGATCAAGGTGCAGATCGCCAGGGACGGCGGCACCACCTATACATACAACCTGGACAACAAGGGCGCCGCCGAGATCTTTTCCCTCACCGAGGGGGACGGGGACTACACCGTCAAGGTGTATGAGAACACCACGGGCGCCAAATACGCCCAGGCATACAGCACCACGGTAACCATGAAACTGCGCAGCCAGTTTCTTCCCTTCCTGTACCCCAACCAATTTGTGAGCTATACCGAGGGATCAGCCGTCGTGAAGAAGGCCGCCGAGCTAACCAAGAGCGATACCACCGACCTCGCCCGCATCCAGCGCATCTATGACTTTGTCACCCAGAACTTCAGCTATGATTACGAGCTGGCCAAGACCGTCCAGAGCGGCTATTTGCCCGACGTGGACGAGGTCCTCGCCGCGAAAAAGGGCATCTGTTTCGACTACGCGGCGGTGATGGCGGCCATGCTCCGCTCCCGGAACATCCCCTGCAAGCTGGTGGTGGGCTACGCGGGCACCGTCTACCATGCCTGGATCGACGTGTACATCGAGGGGGTCGGCTGGGTGGACAAAGTCATCTATTTCGACGGCGTCACCTGGACGCTGATGGACCCCACCTTTGTCTCCAGCGGCAACCACAGTGACAGCATCATGACCTATGTGACCACCGACAGCAACTATACCGCCAAGTATATCTACTGACCGTATTCCTCATCAGGAGGTGCCGCCGGGGGAGCTCGCCCTCTGTCCCACCGCGCCGAAGACAGAACCAACGGGGGCCTCGCGGATACCGCGAAGCCCCCGTTCCAAAGGGAGATGGAGTATGAAGGAGCGGCCAAACGCAGCCCTTGCCCCCGACAGCGACGAGCTGTCGGTATTTTGCTGTCAGCTCTCTTTGATGCTGCGGGCGGGCATCGGCTTTGAGGAGGGAGTGGAGCTGCTGGGGGAGGACGCCGGCAGCCCCCGGGGCAAGGCGCTGCTGGGGCAGATCGGGGCGCGCCTTAGTAAGGGAAATCCCCTGGCCGGGGTACTGGCCGAGACGGGGGCTTTTCCCCCATACCTGCTCCGCATGGTGGAGATTGGACAGGCCGCCGGGCGGCTGGAGCAGGTGCTCTCCGCTTTAGGGACCTATTACCGGCGCGAGGCCGACCTCCGGCGAAGCCTGCGCCGGGTCGTGGCCTACCCCACCGTCATGGCCATCCTCGTCGCGGCGGTCTTTCTGGTGCTGGTGGCCCGGGTGCTCCCCGTGTTTCAGCAGGTGTTTACTCAGCTGGGCTTGAGTCTGAGCCCCGCCGCCCAGTTCCTGCTGCAGGTGGGGTCAGCGGGTAAATATGTGGCCGGCGTGCTCGCTGTGATCCTGGCCCTGGTTGCGTCGGCCCTTCTGTACCTCTTCCGGGGGAAGGGGGGCGCGGCTGTCCTCCCCCGCCTCTTCTCCAGGACTGCCGCCTCCAGGGCGCTGGACCGCAGCCGTTTCGCCGCCGCCATGGCCCTGATGCTCACCAGCGGCCTGCCGCTGGACGAGGCCATGGGGCGCACCTGCCGGCTTTTGGAGGGCTCCGCCCTCTCGCCGACGCTGGAGGACTGCCGGGCCCGGATGGGCGAGGGGACCGACTTCCCCCGCGCCATGGAGGGGATATTCTCTCCGCTCCAGACGGGCCTTCTCTCTGCCGGTTTTCGGGCCGGGGTACCCGACCAGGCGATGGAGGAGCTCGCCAGCCGCTGCCAGGCGGAGGCCGACGAGGCTCTCGCCCGGCTGCTGAGCCGGTTTGAGTATGCCCTGGTCGTCGTTCTGTGCGCGGCGGTGGGCCTGGTGCTGCTGGCGGTGATGTCCCCCCTGCTGGGGGTGCTCTCCGCCATGGGCGGGTAGCAACATGGGACGTACGAAACCCCTCTGGCGGCGGCTGTTGCCCATCCTTACCCTCCTTGTCGTCCTCCCCCTGGTCCTTCTATGGGCGAGCCGTGAGATAGGCGGCCGGGCCGACAGGGAGGCTCTGGCTCTGGCCGAACAGGCGGTCCGCCGGGCGGCGGTGCAGTGCTATGCGCTGGAGGGCTTTTATCCCGCCGATCTCGGCTACCTGGAGGCACACTACGGCGTGAGGGTGGATGGCGCCTACCGGGTGGACTACCGGCACGTGGCCTCCAATCTGATGCCCGATATCACCGTGCTGCCCATCTCATAAAAGGAAAGGAGACCGCCGTATGCCGGTAAGCCAGACCCGGGGACGCACTCTGCGCACCGCCGCCACGGTGGTGCTCTGCGCCCTCTTTTTCCTGCTGGCCATGGGGGTGGTCCTGTTGAGCAGCGGCGTCTACCGGGACGCGGTCGCCACGTCCGACAGGAACTTCACCCGCCGTACCGCCCTGAGCTACGTCATAAACCAGGTCCGCCGGGGCGACGTGGAGGACGGCGTCTCTTTGGGTTCCTTCGGCGGCGGGGACGCGCTCTTTTTGCGCGAGGGCGGCTTTACCACCATCCTCTACTGTTACGATGGCCAGCTGCGGGAGCTCTATGCGGAGGATGGCATTGCCCTTGCCCCCGGAGACGGTACGGCCATATTGCCCTTGGCCGAACTGGAGCTGGCGGCGGTAGACGGCTGCCTGCGTGTCACCGCCACCGGGGAGGACGGCGCGCGCTATGCCGCAGCCCTCTCTCCCCGCTGCGGCTGGAGCGGGGAGGCGGCCCCATGAGCGGGAATGCCCGGCGCTCTAACCTCTTCCTGCTGGAGCTTGTGCTTAATCTGGCCCTCTTCGCCCTGTGTGCCTCGGTCTGTGTGGCGCTGCTGGTCCACGCCCGGAGCATGAGCCGGGAGAGCGAGGCGCTGACTCAGGCGGTGTACTTGGCCCAGTCGGCAGCCGAGCGGTGGCGCGCCACCGGGGAGATCCCCGCCTGGACCGCGCCCGATGAAAACGGTTTTACCGGGCGGGGCTCCGTGGAGGGGGGCGCTCTTAGCATCGCCATCTACCAGGGAGACCAGCTCATCTATATGCTCGAGGGGGTGGCGGCGCCGTGAGGGAATCCTCTCCTATGGGTGTGGGCGTCGTCACCATTCTGACGGTACTCCTTGTCCTTTGTCTCACCGTTTTCTCCGCCCTCACCCTGTCCACCGCCCGGGCGGACCAGGCTCTCTCCCACCGCAATGCCGACACGGTGCGGGCCTATTATGAGGCCGACGCCAAGGCCGCCCGGCTCTACGCCGATTTCACGGAGGGAGACGAACCCGAACTGGAGACCGCCATCCCCATGACGGAAACCCAGTCTCTGTACCTCCACCTTATCCGTCAGGCCGACGGCAGCGTCCTCACCTTGGCCTGGCGGACACAGGCGGAGGAGGAGACCGGGCTTGACGACCACCTGCCCGTATGGGACGGCACTTCGCCCGCGGGCTAGAGAAACGAGGGGTATGCTTAAAATGCAGATCAACGACATTTTACAACAGGCGGTGGAGCGCTCCGCGTCGGATATCCTGCTGGTGGCGGGTATCCCGGTGGCCTACAAGGTGGATGGGATCATCCGGCGGGAGGGGGAGCGCCTCACCCCCCAGGATACCGCCGCCCTGGGGGCGGAACTGTACGGCCTGGCAGACGGGCGGGACATGGAGCGCCTCATTACCACGGGGGACGACGACTTTTCCTTTGCCGTGCCCGGCCTGTCCCGGTTTCGGGTCAACGCACTCAAGCAGCGGGGCTCTCTGGGGCTGGTGATCCGGGTGGTGTCCTTCAGCCTGCCCGACCGGGTGCGGCTGGGTATCCCCGACAGCGTAATGCGGTTTGCCGCCTGTCCCCACGGGCTCCTTCTCTTCACAGGCCCGGCGGGCAGCGGCAAGACGACGACGCTGGCCTGCATCGTGGATATGGTGAACTCCACCCGCAACGCCCACGTCATCACCATCGAGGACCCCATCGAGTACCTGCACCCCCATAAGAAGAGCGTGGTCATCCAGCGGGAACTCTTCACCGACACGATGAGTTACGACGCGGCCCTCCGGGCCGCCCTGCGGGAGGCCCCCGACATCATCCTCCTGGGTGAGATGCGGGACGCAGGAACCATTCGGGCCGCCGTCACCGCCGCCGAGACGGGCCACCTGGTCATCTCCACTCTGCACACCATCGGCGCGGCCAACACCATCGACCGCATCGTGGACGTCTTTCCCCCCGAGCAGCAGGGGCAGATCCGCACCCAGCTCGCCATGGTGCTGGAGGGGGTGATCTCCCAACAGCTCATTCCCGGGGTCGACGGGCGGCTGGTGCCCGCTTTCGAGGTCATGGCCGTCACCCCCGCGGTGCGCAATATGATTCGGGAGTCCAAAGCCTACCAGCTCGACAACGTCATCGCCCAGTCGGCCGCAGATGGGATGTATACCATGGACCAGAGCGTGCTGCGCCTGGCCCAGACCGGGTGCATCTCCACCGGGGAGGCTATGCGCCGCAGCATGAACCCCGATTGGATGCAAAAGCGGCTCTCTTCCCCGAAGGGCTGACCGGCCGACACGCGGATACATAGGAAAGTCCCCCACCGCATAGCGGTGGGGGACTTTCCTATGTAAGCTCAAGGCGTTTCCGGGTCGTCTTCTCCGGCGCTGAGCCGCCACCGGCAGTTCTTCAGGTCGATACGGCCGTTTTCCAGGAAAGGGATCCCCTCCCGCTCCAGCATGGCCCGCTGGATCTGCCCGCCGCCGAAGGCGTGGGCCGGGGCCAGCTCTCCCAGCCGGTTGACCACCCTGTGGCAGGGGAGAGCCAGTTCGTCAGGGGTGCGGCTCATGGCGTAGCCCACCATACGGGGCGCGTCGGGCCGCCCGGCCATCCAGGCGATCTGCCCATAAGTAGCCACCCGCCCCGCAGGGATTTCAGCCACCAGCTCGTAGATCCTCTTGTAGAGGTCGGCGTGATCCATTTTGTTGTCCCCTCCGTGTACAGAGCCGCTCTATTCGGTCAGCAGATAATTGTTGTCGGCGTTGGCGACCGCCAGGGTTCTAAGCTCAAAGGTTTTGTACCCCGAGGCCACAAAGGGGTCGGCGCTTGCGATGCGGGTGGCCTCGGCCAGGTTCCCGGCGAGAAAAACGACCATCCCGCCGGGATAATCTTCAAAGGGGCCGCAGAGCACAAGCCTGCCTTGGCGATCCAGCTCCCTCAAATGCGCCACATGGTCCTTTACGATGGCGGCGTTGAGGGGGGCGCCGTTTTTCATCAGGTATACGTATGTCATTGTTTAGGCTCCTTCTCATGAAAAGAATGAAAGGCCCAGCGCCCGGTGGACCTCCTCCCGGATCCTTGGCATCCGCTCCGTTTCGAATTGGGGGTAGTCCATAAACCACTTCACGTTCAGCGGGGACGGGTGGGGCAGCACATAGGCGGGCTTGCCCTGGAGCTGGTGGTCTTCAAAAACCAGCGACGTAAGACTTCTTCCGGGAAAGAAAAATGCCGCCGCGATCCCGCCTATGATGATATAGAGCGTATTGTCCACAAGGTCCATCTCTCTGGAGAGCCACCGCTCCGCGCATACCTTGGGCGGGCGGCGGTCCCCGCCGCCGGGGGCCTTGCCGGGATAACAGTGGGCCATGGACACAATATAGAAGAGGTCTGGGTCATAAAAGTCCCTGTCTGAACTATGATACCACTCCCCGCGCAGCTTTCTCCCGCTGGCATCGTTGAAGGGCCTGCCCGTCTCATGGACGGTTTTGGAGGGGGCCTGGCTGATCTGCATGATTTTAGCGTTTCGGTTCCCCAGCACGATGGGGCGGGGCTCAAACCCAAAGCTATCCTGACAGAGGCGGCACTGCCGTATCTGCGCCTGCAGGCGGGTAAGCTCGTCGTCTTGAGTGTGTTTCATATCCAGGGCTCCTATGGGCGTTTATTTAAGGAATCAGAACGCCTCCGTGGTAGCAGATGATTTCTTTTGCTCCGTACGTCATGATTTTATGCAGCGACGCCTCGGCCGCCGTGATGTCTAACGCATATTGCGGGTTTGCAATGACGAGCGCTCCGTTTTCAAGGGCCGCCGCATCCCCTGTGACCATGGCCTTTTTCCCCTTGACAAAGACGGAGATGTGGCCCGGCGTATGTCCCGGAGTTTCAATAATGGTGCAGCCGCCGCACCAATCAAAGGTATCTCCGTCCTGTACCTCCAGATCCACCGCGGCAGGCTGCACGCCTTTCAGCATGGCGCAAAACTCCAGGCCAAACGGCTGTTGCTCTTCCGGCAAGTATGGCTGCATGGCCTCCGCCTGTGCCAGCCGCAAGGATTTCAGCCTGCCGGAGATATATGGGGATTCCATTTTGCTCGCAACGACCTGCACCTGCGGGTACTTCTGTTTAAGCGCAGCCAACGCGCCCATGTGGTCATGGTCCTGATGGGTGATCAAAACGTGGGTCAGGTCCGCGCAGGTAAGATTATTGTCCTCCAGCGCCTGTTCAATCGCGGGAAGAAAGCCCGGATATCCACAGTCGATCAGAACCATGCTCTTGTCGTCCGTCAATGCGACCGGGTGGATGGTATCCTCTATCTCGCCAAATTTGAATTTAAGATCTAAAACGATCATCTTGTTCACGGTAGGCCTCCCGGGTAATCCTTTGTCATAATATCATATCCCGTGTGAGCTGCTGCCTTCACAGTGGATTTTTATGATTCAAACAGTTTGATCAAATCGTCTATATTTCGCAGTCTGCCGAGGGGGTATGCCTTGCATGGAAATTCGCCCAGATGGACGGTGTCCCGTCCCCTCAGATCCTCATAGGTGCAATAGCCCTTGATTTCGGCCACGTCAAAGGAGGAGGGGTCCAGCAGCGTATAATTATTTTGTGTCAGAGCACATTTGAACTTGACGCCCACATAAAAATCCTTGGGACTATTTTGAAACTGGTCGATGGGAACCACCAGGTTATGGTGATTTTGAAATACGGCCGCCTTGATATCGATGGTCCGCCCGTCGGGCAGATTGAAGTCGAACGCGTCGACCTGGTCCTGGCCCTCGTAGATTTCAAACATACCGTCCGTATCTGGGCAGATATCACTTTGCCTGAGATACGCGGCAAAACACAGCTCGGCCAACTTGCCCATATAGGTCCTGTTGATCCGAACCAGATTTCTGGCGGTTTCACCCTTTGCGTAGGCTGGAGCCATTCTGTCGTACTGATTATTCCCTACTATGATCGCTTTGGAAAAGTCATAGGCCGTCTTTCTCATTCCCGGCGTTATCCTCACGAATGGCATCTGCTCCACCTCCCGCATTCCCGTTCCTAATCTCTTTTTTCCATCCCAGCAGGTCTGGGGGCCGAGTATTCACCCCCCCCAATTTTTATATAACCGATTTGAGATCCCTCTCTCTTTATGGGCGACGGAGGATCAATTTGATGCATTCTCTATCAGGCAGTTTCTATGTAGGGATAGAAGATTTCCTTTGATCACTCTAAAAGCAACAAGGCTGATGCGTTCGTCTTCTTCGTGATGGAAAATATATTTCCCATTGTACAGGATCCTCTTGAAGGCATGTAATATCTCCTTAACCACATCCTCGCTGCATTCACGGCATTGGATCAATTCATCCATTGCATCAGCGCCGTGTGCTGCGGCATGGGCCCATCCCAACTGCTCAACATGTCCCCTGAGATCCAGTTCGGAGGTATAGTACTCTATCAGTTTGTTCTTGATATGGGTAAATTCCTCCTTACTTAAAAATGTTCTTTTTTTATGCCTGCTTAAAACCAGCGCCACTGCCAACATTGAAAATGTTCTTGTAAAGGCGCTATCATCATCATCACTGCCTATTTGGTAAAATAAATGTTTTTCATCTATAAGAATGGACAGCATGCCTCTGAGCTGCTCTCCATTGAAAAATTTTTTTACCTCTATCCACTCATAGAAAGTATTATAT
>DATMXU010000187.1:0-2593 GCA_035562355.1 Pseudoflavonifractor sp. | reverse complement strand
GGAAAACAAATATGATTGGGGGAGCAGGGATGGTCACGTTGGAGCGTATCATGTCGGTCCCGAAGGACGAGCTGCAGGAGACGGCAAAAGCGCTGAATCAGGAGGACCTTCCACAGCTTGTCGAGTGGCTGTCCTTAAAAGATGACGCAGTCAGATACCAGGCGTTTCTCCTTCTGCAAAACAGGTCTCTGTTCTTTGACGACGTCTATCCGTATTGGGGTGCCTTTCGCGACAAGCTGAAAAGCGACAATTCCTATCAGAGAAACATCGGACTCCTGCTGATCGCCGAGAATGTCGTATGGGACGCGGAAAACAGAATGGAAGATACCCTGGATGAATATCTGCGCCTATTAAATGATGAGAAACCCATCACGATACGTCAGTGCATCCAGTCGCTTGGCAAGATCGTATCGGCTAAGCCGGACCTAATTGGTGAAATCGTTCCCCACCTCATTTCCTTCGATCTCATGTCCGTAAAGGAGACGATGCGGAAATCCATACTGCTCGACCTCCTGCATGTGCTGCTCGCGGTCAAAAAGGAGTATGGGACGGAGGAAATAGAGCGCTTTCTTCTGCAGGCGCTGTCAGGCGAGATATTGGACAAGAAGTCGAAGAGACAAATTGAAATGCTGCTATAGACGCTCCGGGGCGAGACATGAAAAACGGCCATGCGGCGGCAATTTTGCCGCCGCATGGCCGTAAAATTGTACTCTGCGGTTTTACAGGGCTGCGCTCTCCAGGATGGAAAAGCCCGCGCTGTCGCAGTCGATTTGGGCCAACACGCCGTAGGGGAGGACCGCCTTGGGCTCGTTATGGCCGAAGGAGCCGTTGCAGAGCACGGGCATATCCCTCCGGCCCGCCTCGGCCAGCACCTTGCGGGTCGCGGCCCTGTACTCCCGCTCGTACTTCTCCCCCTGGGGCTTACCCCAGAAGATACCGCTGAGACGGCCCAGGATGCCCGTGGTCACAAAGCAGCGCAGAATATCCTCAACCAGCCAGGGGGGGAGCCTGGCACTCGCTGGTCTCTAAGAAGAGGATGGCCCCGTCGAAGTAGTCGGGGGGCGGAAACAGGCTGGTGCCCTGCAGGTAGTTGAGCACCTCCAGGCAGCCGCCGATCAGCCTCCCGCGCACCTTCCCCTCACCCTGCAAGACCTCATAGGGGCCGTTGGGCTGGAAGGTCCTGGCGGTGTTTTTGTTTTCCTCCACCCACGCGAGCCGCTGGCTGGTCCAGACGTCGCTGGGGTACACCGGGCCGATAGGCTCTCCGGAGAAGAAAGCCCGCCGGACGGCCTCCACCGTGTAGGGGGACATCTCCACGTTCTCAGCAAAATCGGTGAGGAGGGCGGGGCCGTACATGGAGGAGAGGCCCGCCCTCATGCAGAGGAAGTGGGTCACCGTGCTGTCCGAGTAGCCGGTGAAGAGCTTGGGGTTTTTACCCATCAGGTCGAAGTCGATATAGGGCAGCATGCGGATGCTGTCCTCCCCGCCGATGCAGGAGATAATACCCTTGATGGACGGGTCCGCAAAGGCGGCCATCAGGTCCTCCGCCCGTTTCTCCGGGTGGTCGTACACGTACTGAGGGCCGGCCAGCGTGTGGGGCATCTCCACCACCTGGAGGTCGAAGATGTGCTCCAGCCGCTCCTTGCCCTGATGATACCGCCACAGGACGGCCTCGTCCCCCGCCGTGCCTGCCGACAGGCTGACGGCGGCTACCTTGTCGCCCGGCCGCAGGCGCTCGGGCTTTTTTAAACGCAGCATAATCTCTCACCTCAAGGGAAAGTATAACACCAAAATTCCTACTTGACAATCGGAGTTTCCCAGTGTATACTCACACTGTAATAACACTACACCCCAGGGGGGTATTAAAAGCGAGGAGGTCCGCCCTATGGTGGCTGACGAGAAAAAGACGGCCCGCCTTTTAAAGACCGCGCGGGGCCAGCTGGACGGCATTTTGAAGATGGTGGAGGAGAATCGCTACTGTATCGACATCTCCCAGCAGATCATGGCGACCCAGGCCATCTTGAACCGGGTGAACAGGGAGATTTTGACCGCACATCTTAAGCACTGTGTCAGCGAGGCCCAGTCGGACGCCGAGCGCGCCGAGAAGACTGCCGAATTTGCCCATGCCCTGGAGAAGATTTTGAAGTGAGCGTGATGAATCGAGGTGCCAATGTATGAAACAAAAATTTGAAGTAACCGGCATGACGTGTGTTCCCCACGGCATGAGGAATGCCGCGGGGGCCCCTTCTGATTGCAATTGCGCGGGCGGAGTAACTCCGCCCTTGCGCCAAGGTTTTGCCCTTCGGGACAAAACGCTTGTGCGCGCCGTTCGGCGCGGCGCCGAGCGCGCCATGCCGTGGGAGGTCTTACAATGAAACAAAAATTTGAAGTAACCGGCATGACGTGCTCGGCGTGCTCCGCCCATGTGGAGAAGGCTGTGGGAAAGCTGGAGGGCGTGAAGAGCGTCAACGTCAACCTGATGTCCAACAATATGATGGTGGAATACGACGGGGACAGCGCCTCCGTCATCTCCGCCGTGGAGGCCGCCGGTTACGGCGCGGTCCTCCCCGCCGCGGCGGGCAAAGCCGCCGCC
>DATMXU010000186.1:0-12763 GCA_035562355.1 Pseudoflavonifractor sp. | reverse complement strand
GGGGCCTGCTCACCCGGGTCACCAGCAGCGGGAGCGACACCACGGGCCAGCTCCTCCCCTTCGGACTGGACTGTTCGGGCCTCGTCACCTGGGCCGCCGCCACCGCCGCCGGGAGCCCCCGGACCGGGGCCGCTATCGGCGATGGGGTGCGGGCCCAGTATGAATACTCCAAGCCCATTCCCTGGGGAAAGGCGCGGCCTGGCGACCTGCTCTTCTTCCCCGACCTCTCCCACGTGGGCATCGTGGTGGGATGGGGGGCCGGAGGCAAGCTGCAGGTGGTCCACTCATCCAAGACCTTGGGCGGGGTGGTACTGAGCGAGGACGCCGCCCTCATCGGCTTCACCGCTGTGGGGAGGCCCGGGGTTTACAAAAGGTTCACAGCTCTTTCAGGCTAATTTAAGAGAGGGGTGCTAAACTTTCCTCACTTTACAAGGAAAGGAAGCATGTCCTATGCGAAAGAACATACTCGCTCTGTCCATTGCCTTGGGATTTCTCCTCACACTTCCCGCCTGTACCCCCGCCAGCGGGAGCCCCGCCTCCCCGGCCAGCCCATCGGCCACCGCGTCGTCCGCCCCCGTGGCGACCGACGCCACGGAGATTGTGCTCTCCGACAGCGGCGTCACCGTGGACGGCCAGACCGCCTCCACCGACTCCACCGCCCAGGTCTATACCGGCGCGGCCATCGTCTACTACGAGGCGGGCCATGACGCCGCCTATGGCGAGGGCGCGGAGGCCGACGGCCACACCGCCGAGGAGGCCGCCGCACATACGGTGGTCACCATCACCCAGCCCGGCACCTACTGGGTGAGCGGCGTCCTCTCCGCCGGTCAGCTCGCCGTCGACCTGGGGGAGGACGCGAAGGAGGACCCGGACGCAGTGGTCACCATCATCCTCGACAACGTCGACCTCGCCTGCACCGTGGCCCCCGCTGTCATCTTCTACAACGTCTATGAGTGCGGCAGCAGCGACGCCGGGACCGCAGCCCCCACAGTGGATACCTCTGCCGCCGGGGCCAACGTCATCCTGGCCGACGGCTCTGAAAACCACATCACCGGCTCCCACGTGGCCAAGATCTACAAAGAGGGCACCACCGACAAGCGTTATAAGTTCGACGGCGCGTTCTACTCCAGGAGGAGTATGAATATTTACGGCGAGGCAGAGGGTACCGGCAAGCTGTACATCGTCGCCGATAACGAGGGCTTGGACTCCGAGCTCCACCTCACCATTGAGGGCGGCAACATCGACATCACCGCCGATAACGACGGCATCAACACCAACGAGGACGGCGTGAGCGTCACCACCATCAACGGCGGGTACCTCACCATCAACGCCGGCCTGGGTGCCGAGGGCGACGGGATCGACTCCAACGGTTACCTCGTCATCAACGGCGGCACCGTCATCACCGCGGCCAACCCCCAGACCGGGGACGGCGGCATCGACTCCGACGCCGGTATCTACCTAAACGGCGGCACTGTTCTGGCCCTGGGTAGCCGCAATGATGAGGCAAACGCCGACTCCACCCAGACCTACATCCAGCTCTCCTTCTCCTCCACCCAGACCGAGGGGAGCGTCATCTCCCTGAAGGACAGCGACGGCAGTGAGATTTTCAGCAGCGCCGCCACCCGGGACTTCTCCTCCCTCACCTTCTCCTCCCCTGACCTGAAGACGGATGTCACTTACTCCCTCTATGTAGACGGCGTGCAGCAGCAATACACGGGCCATAGCTTTGGCATGGGCGGCGGCATGGGCGGTATGGGCGGCGGTACTCCGCCGGATATGGGAGGCGATGGCCAGCAGCCCCAGTTCCCTGCCGACGGCGAGCTCCCTGAGGGCGCGCCCGCCGATGGAACGGCGCCCACCGGGCGGCCCCAGCGGCCCGACGGAGCCTCCGACGGCAACACTTCCCCACCCGACGGCGAAAGCGCCCCCGGCGGGACCGCCCGTCCCGACGGCGGACGCGGCGGCAATTGGGGCGGCGGGAACTGGAGCGGCGGCGCGGAACTGGAGCCCTCCACCGCATTTACCATCACGGCCGACACCTACAGTTTCTCCGGCATCAGCGCAGCGGACTCAGAATAAAAAGCCGCCCGGGCCTCTCCCAACGGGAGACCCGGGCGGCCTTTGTATAATCGTGGAGTAGTGGTTCCCCCGCACTCTCTAAGTGGTACTCTTGTGCCCCTTCAGCAGCTTGACGCAGGCGGTGATGACGCCAAAAAGGAACCACCAGACGAACATATTGCGGGGGTAAAACCAGGTGTACTCGGCCACACCGATGACCAGAATGCCGCAGAAGGAGCCGATGGCAGCCGCCAGAAGATTCTTCACCGCCCGGTCCGTCCCGGAGTAGAAGGCTTTCACGCCCCGTTTTACCTGGGAGAGCACCAGAGCCACATAGGAGATGGCGCCGAAGACGCCCAACTCGCCCCACATCTGGAGGTAGTTGTTGTGTGTGTGGATGGGATAGTTCCCGTCGAACATAGTGGGGTAGACCCGGAAGACCTGCCGCATCACGTCGGTGCCCAGGCCCGTGCCCCGCAGGCCGTAATCCCGGATGAGGTAGGTGGTGTCCTGATAGATGGCAAAGCGGTACTGGGTGGAGCTGTCCTGCATGTTGCCGATGGTGAGGATACGGTTCATGATGCTCTCTGGCAGAAAGGGAATGGCGGCCACACCCAGTACGGCAAAAAGGGGCAGCACGCGCCAGTTCAGCAGCGCCAAAAAGACCACCACCGCAATGGCCAGGCCGATCCAGCTCGAACGGGACAGGGTGAACCCAATGCTCCCCAGGCATGGGATCATGGCGAAAATGGCCAGCGCCTTGCCCCGCCACGTTTTTGCGTTGAGGAAAAGGGCCACGAGGAAGGGCATGAGCATGGCGAGGATCTCGGCAAAGTTGTTGGGGTTATCGAAGTAGGAGTAGACCCGGCCCGGCATGTCGGGGTTGAGGGTCAGGTCCTGCTGATTCGCCACCACGGGCACTCCCACAAAGCCCTGATAGCAGCCGTAGAGGGCGGCCACCGTCAGCCCTGCCACCGCCACCGCCACCATGAGCTGCAGATCGGCGGTCTTGTGCACCGCGCTCACCGCGAAAAGGGTAAGAAGGAACGCGATGGCGTAGAAGATAAAGAAACGTAGGGAGAGATTTTGCGCCTCACTGGTGAGTCCATGGAGGATACCGTTTTCAAAGCTGGTACCCAGGCTGCCGAAGAACCCGTACACGATAAAGCCCGCGAATACGGTGAAGTAGGGCCCCAGGGTGTCCAGCTCCAGCCGCCAGCGGCGGCGGCGGGCACAGCCCACCAGGAAGAGGAGGAACACCAGCATCATGCTCCGCAGGGTATACCCGTTGTCCCAGCTCGCGTGGGGCACGATGAGCATGTAAACCATGGAAAGGCCTACGAAGAGAAAGCTGACTCCCCCCAGCTCCGAGCCCAGACGGAAAAACAGGCTGCCGTCAAAGAGAGCCTTCCCCTTCCCGTACACCCACTGGACCAGCGCCACTGGGAGGTTGAGGACGGCGGTGAGAAGGCGGCAGGAGAGGCTTTCCGGCCAGCCCTGTACCACCCTGCCCTCCCCCCAGATCCACTGACAGAGGGCGCTGCCCTCCACGCCGTGGCGGATGGCCCTGCCAATGCGGGCAAAGGCGCGGCCGGGCACACTCCCCGTCCAGCCGTCCCGCAGGACCGTCCAGAGGGCGAGGAGAACTTCTATAAACATACTGCTGCGGGCGACTGACATAGGCGTCGTACTCCTTATTTCCGGCTCATGGCCGCTTCATAGACCCGACCTGTGGCCTTGGCCCATTTGTGTATCTCAAAGCGATCCTCCACCGCCCTGAGGGCGTTCTGGCGGCACTCGGCCAGATAGGCCGGGTCCTCCATCATGCACTTGAGCGCCACGGCCATGGAGTCGGGATTGTCGTACTCCACCAAAAGGCCGCACTTGGTCTCGTCGTTGACGATGTCGGCGTTGCCGTACATGTCGGTGGCCACGATGGGCAGCCCGGCGGCCATGGCCTCGATGATCAGGTAGCTCAGGGCCTCGTGCTGGGAGGAATTCACGTAAAGGTCGCTGCCCTTGTAGAGGTTCTTGATGTCCTTGCGGAAACCGATGAACCTGATCTCGTCCTCCAGCCCCAGCCCCGCGACCTGGGCCTTCGTCTCCTCCAGCAGGGGCCCGTCTCCCGCCAGCACCAGCGTAAAGGGGATGGCGGTGAGCTCGGTAAGGCGCTTGATGGAGTTCACCAGGTATTTATGCCCCTTGTCCTCCGCGAAACGGGAGGCGCAGAGCATGACAAACCGCTCCTCCGGGATGCCCAGCTCGGCGCGGAGCGTGGACTCCGAGCGGTCCCCCGCCCATGCGGCGGGGTCCACCGCGTTGAAGATGACGGTAATGCGCTCGCCCCCCCAGCCATTCTCCATAAGCTGGGCCTTGCCCCGATTGCACACGGCGATGATCTCGTCCTGCTTTTTATCAAGGAGACGATTCGTAAAGCGGGTCAGGCCGTCGTTCCCCATAACGAAGTGGTTGGTGTACACCACCCGCAGGCCCTTCCTGTAGCGCTTGGCGAGAAGGGCAATGTAGTGCTCGCGCAGATAGTGGCAGTGGATGAGGTCGATCTTCCACTCATCGCAGAGCTTTGCCAGGGCCTTGGCCGCCCTGAAGTCAAAGCGGCTCTTCAGCTCCACCCGGCGGACGGGGACGTTCATGGCCTCCATCCGCTCTACCAGCAGGCCCGGCTCGTTGAAGGCGAAGAAGGGGTTGACCTGCTTGCCCCCCAGGTACTTCACCAGTGTCTCCACGTATCGCTCGGTGCCCGCCTTCCCGGCGTGGTTCAAGAGATAGAGGACGTTCAGCATGGTTTCGGCCTCCTAAGTCATGGAATAGGGAGGGGCAGACTGCCCCTCCCCATAGTTTAGCCTAAACTTCGGCGGTTGTCCACTATATTTCCTATTTCAGGCACGCTTTCAGTTCTCCCACCCGGTCGGTGCGCTCCCAGGGGAGGTCCACGTCGGTGCGGCCGAAGTGGCCGTAGGCGGCGGTCTGACGGTAGATGGGGCGGCGCAGGTCCAGCGCGTTGATGATGGCGGTAGGGCGCAGGTCGAAGAGCTTGTTTACGGCCTCCACCAGAGCGCCGTCGTCCACCTTCCCGGTACCGAAGGTGTCCACCAGGACCGAGACGGGCTTTGCCACGCCGATGGCGTAGGCCAGCTCGATCTGGCACCTGCGCGCAAGCCCCGCGGCCACGATGTTCTTGGCCACGTAGCGGGCCATATAGGCCGCGCTGCGGTCCACCTTGGTGGGGTCCTTGCCGGAGAAACAGCCGCCGCCGTGGGGGGCGCTGCCGCCATAGGTATCCACGATGATCTTGCGCCCTGTGAGGCCCGAATCCCCCTGGGGCCCGCCGATGACGAACCGGCCGGTGGGATTCACGTAGTACTTGGTATCCCCGTCCAGCAGCTCGGCTGGGATGGTGGGCTTCACCACCAGCTCCAGAATGTCCTTTCTGATCTGCTCCAGGCTCACCTCGGGGCCGTGCTGGGTGGAGACCACCACCGTGTCCACCCGGACAGGAGCGCCCGCCTCGTCGTACTCCACGGTGACCTGGGTCTTTCCGTCGGGCCGGAGGTAGTCCACAATGCCGGTCTTGCGCACCTCGGTGAGCCGCAGGGCCAGCTTGTGGGAGAGGGAGAGGGCTATGGGCATGAGCTCAGGGGTCTCGTCGCAGGCGTAGCCGAACATCATGCCCTGGTCCCCCGCGCCGTTGTCGAGGGCGCTGTCCCCGCCGGTCCTGGACTCATAGGACTTGTCCACCCCCAGGGCAATGTCGGGGGACTGCTCGTCGATGGAGGTGATGACGGCGCAGGTGTCGCAGTCAAAGCCAAATTTGGCCCGGTCGTATCCGATGCTGCGCACCACCTCCCGGGCGATTTTCGGGATGTCTACATAGCAGGTGGTGCTGATCTCGCCCATGACGTGGACGAGACCTGTGGTCACCGTGGTCTCGCAGGCCACCCGGGCCTGGGGATCCTGCTCTAAAATCGCGTCCAGCACCGCGTCGGAGATCTGGTCGCAGATCTTGTCCGGATGCCCCTCGGTGACCGATTCGGAGGTAAAAAGTCTATGTGCCATATTTTTTCTTCCTTTCTTCTCGCTGGGAACGCCCAGCCTCTCGGCGCGCAAAAAACGCGGCCCTCTGATAAGGAGGTCCGCGCATACTACGATTGCCGCCTTATCGCTGTTAGCCGAACCACCTTACGCGCCGCGCAGGTTGGTGTGAGGTCATCGAGCTAACTCTCTCGCTCACTCTTGATAATGGGACGATTCAATTGTCGAGGAATATTATACCCCTCCTCTCCCCGTCTGTCAACAAAAAAAGTATAGCTGTCCTCCGCCCGCGGATTGTTCACAGTTTCTCTGTTTACTTTACGCGGGAAAGCGGTTAAAATAGAACATACCGTAGTGGACATAAGGAGGGGTTTTCTTTGCGCTCTGTCGAACGATGGCTTGACCGCTTTTGTAATCACCACCCCAGGCTGGGCATCCCCAACCTGATGACCTTCATCGTGGCGGGCACCGCCCTTGTCTATCTGTTAAACATGTTCAGCGGGGCGGGCTATTCGCTCTATAATCTCTTCGCCTTTTCCTCCGCCGCCATCTTCCAGGGGCAGGTCTGGCGGCTGATCACGTTTATTTTCGTCCCTCTAAGCGGCGACCCGTTTAGCCTGATCCTCTCGCTCTACTTCTACTGGTGGATCGGCTCGAGTCTGGAGCGGGAGTGGGGCACCGCCAAATTCACCATATTCTACGGGATGGGCGTGCTACTCAGCATCATTCTGGGCCTGCTGCTGGGGCTGCTCTTTGGAAACGCCTCCATCACCATCACCTATGTGAACCTGTCCCTCTTCTTCGCCTTCGCCACCCTCTACCCAGACCTACGGGTACTGCTCTTCTTCATCTTCCCGGTGAAGGTCAAGTGGCTGGCCTGGGTCGACGCGGCGCTCTTCCTCTGGGGAGTCGTCAGCAGCCTGCTGGGGATGAACTGGGCGGGGGCCTTTGTCCCCGTCGTCGCCATCCTCAACTACTTCCTCTTCTTCTGGAGCGACATCACGGGCTTTGTAAAGACAAGGGCCCGGCGGGTCAAGCAGCAAAATTCCCGCCAGACCACCAACTTCAAAAGCGCCGTCCGCAAGGCTCAGGAGCAGAAGGGGTACATCCACAAGTGCGCCGTCTGCGGCAAGACCGACGCCGACTATCCCGACGAGGAGTTCCGCTACTGCTCCAAGTGCAACGGGTACTACTGCTACTGCTCCGAGCATTTGGGAAACCACGTGCACATCGAATAGACGCGGCAAATCAAAGGGCTGACGAGTTTTCTTCTCGTCAGCCTTAGCCTGTCAAAGAAGTCCTACGGGACCTCTTTGACAGGTTGCTACACTTTTTGAAACACTGTAAGAAGTTTCAAAAAGTGTTTTTCTTACACGCGAAAGGAAACCCTGACGGTTCCCTTTCACACTATCCCTCCCTCCGAGATGTTCGGCCTGGGTGTTTTTTGACAGTCTGGGGCTGACGAGTTTTCTTCTCGTCAGCCCTTTTCTATGTCCTTATCCCAGCACGTCCCGCTCGATAGCCAGGGCCACGCCGTCCTCGGCGTTGGAGGCCGTCAAATAGCGGGCCGCCCTCTTCGCGCCCGGGGAGGCGTTGCCCATGGCATAGGACCGGCCCGCCCAGGAGAGCATCCCCAGATCATTGTCCCCGTCGCCGAAGGCCATGACCTCCTCCGCCCCGATGCCCAGCCTGCCGCAGAGGAAGGCCAGGGCCTCGCCCTTATCTGCGCCCGGGGCGGTGAGCTCCAGATTATGAGGCTCGGCATTGGCGTACTGGAGAGGGCCCGTGGCGGCGAGCGTTTCCATGAGTTTCTCACGTTTCTCCGGGGAGACGTAAAAGACGTGGAATTTTTCCACCGCCTTCCCCGCCACGGCTGCAGCCACGTCGTCCACGATTTCCACCTTGGTGACGTAGTAGTCCTCGAATACCCGGGGAAAACCCAGCTGTGCCGCCCCCAGCAGGTCTTGGCGGGTCACGTAGGCCCTGCCGTCAACATAGATTTCCACAGGGACCTCCCGTGCCCGCACGACCTCCAGAGCCGCGCGCCACTGGCTCTCCGGTATTCCTATCTCCCAAAGGCACTCCCCCGTCTTCCAGTCGTTCAGGGCGGCGCCGTTTGCGGTGATAGCGTAATCTACTGCGCCGATGGCGGAGGCGGCGTCCTCAATGAGGGTTAGGTTCCGTCCACTGGCGATGACGATCTTGACGCCCAGGGCAGCCGCCCGCCGCAGAGCCGCGATGTTGCGCGCCGACACGTGGATATGGTCCTCCTCCAGGAGCGTCCCGTCCATGTCCAGCGCGATGAGTTTGATAGACAATTGCGCACCTTCCTTATGAGAGCAGGATACGGCAGAGCTCCTCTACCGTCAGATGGTGAAAATACTGCTGCAGGTCCACGCCCCCCAGCGCGGAGAGGATGGCCCCCTCCTCCATGGCACAGCCGGTCAGGGCTGCGGTGAGCGCGCCCTCCGACCCGTCTCCAAAGAAGTCGCCGTAGGCCTCCAGCCCCGCCAGGCGGCCCTCCTCCACCTGAAGCCAGAACGACAGCTTGCCCACACCCTCCACCCGGCGCTCCTTGCGGATACCGTACCTGGGGGACTGGCCATAGTTCCACTCCCAGGTGGCATACCGGCTCTCCCGCAGGGCGCGGACAGCCTCCAGGTCCCCGTCGGTCAGCTCGTACCGGGGTGGATCTTCTCCCAGGATGGAGCGTACCAGGACGGCCTTGAAGTCCTCCATGGTCACATCCCCAGCCAGGTAGGGCTTTACGTTGGTGACCCGGGCGCGCACCGACTTGACCCCCTTGGAGACGATCTTGTCCCCAGTCACCCGGAGGGCTTGGGACAAGACCTCCAGGTCGGAGTCGAACATGATGGTGCCATGGTGCATAACCCGGCCGTTCTTCTTGTACTGGGCGTTGCCCGAGAACTTCTTCCCGTCGATGGTGATATCGTTCCGGCCGGAGATCTCGGCCTTTACCCCCAGCTCGCCCAGGGCCTGGGCCACCGGGCGGCAGAAGAGGTGCAGGTCCAGCCCTACTCCGCTGCCGCCGTCGGTGATAAAAGTGAAATTGAGGTTACCCAGGTCGTGGTAGACCGCGCCGCCCCCGGAGAGGCGGCGGACCACACGCACCCCATGCTCCCGCACGAAATCGGCGTTGATCTCCTCCGCGGTGTTCTGGTGCCTGCCCACCACGATGGTGTTGTCGTTGTGCCAGAGCATGAAAAAGCTCTCGGTCTGGCCCACGGTATCGAAGAGGTGCTGTTCCAGAGCCAGGTTGAAGTAGGGGTCGGTCGAGGGAGATATGACGTACCGCATCTCTTTCACCCATTCTCCTAAAATTTAGGAGAGGGACGCCGCGTCCCGCGGCGTCCCTCATAGTTGTCTCAGCCTTTTTTGAGGGCAATGGCCTGGCGGACCTTCCCACAGAGCACGTCGGCGGTGAGGCCATAGGCCGCAAGCACCTTCTTCGCGGAGCCTGAGCGGCCGAACTCGTCGTTGACGCCGTGGCGCACAACGGGTACAGGGAACGCACCGGAGAGGTACTCGCACACGGCGGCCCCCAGGCCGCCCACGATGTTGTGCTCCTCGCTGGTGACAATGCAGCCGGTCTCCCGGGCGGCCTGGAGCACCAGGTCCCCGTCCAGGGGCTTAATGGTGTGCATGTCGATCACACGGACGCTCAGGCCCTCCCCGGCCAGAGTTTCGGTGGCCTTCAGGGCCTCCTGCACCATGAGGCCGCAGGCGATGACCGTGGCGTCGGAGCCGCTGCGCAGAGTCGCGCCCTTGCCCAGCTCAAAGCGGTAACCGGGCACGCTGTCGGTGACGGTATCCACCGCCATGCGGCCCAGGCGGAGATAGGCGGGGCCGTCGTAGTCCAGGAGCGCGGCGGTGGCGAGACGCATCTCAGCCCCGTCGCAGGGGCAGCAGACCAGCATGCCGGGGATGGTCCGCATGAGGGACAGGTCCTCGATACACTGGTGGGTGGCCCCGTCCTCACCCACACTAAGGCCGCCGTGGGAGCCCACTACCTTCACGCTGAGGTGGGGATAGGCGATGGAGTTGCGCACCTGCTCATAGGCCCGCCCGGCGGCAAACATGGCAAAGGTGGTGGCGAAGGGCTTTTTCCCGGCGGTGGCCAGACCCGCCGCCACGCCCATCATGTTGCACTCGGCGATGCCCATGTTAAAAAAGCGTTCGGGGTATGCCTTGGCAAAGCCCTTTGTCATGGTCGCGCCCGAGAGGTCGGCGTCCAGCACCACCAGATCGGGGTTGGTCTTGCCCAGCTCGACCAAAGTCTCGCCGTAAGCGGCTCTCGTAGCAATGGATTCAGACATGGTCAGTTCCCTCCAATCCGGCCAGGCGGGCCTTGATCTCAGCGACGGCCCTCTCATACTGCTCGTCGTTGGGCGCCTTGCCGTGCCAGCCGTAGTCCCCCTCCATGAAGGAGACCCCCTTACCCTTGACGGTGCGGGCCAGAAGAACGGTGGGCTGTCCCTTCACGGTCTTGGCCTGTTCAAAGGCGGCGGCCAGCGCGGCGATATCATGTCCGTCCACGTGGATAACGCGGCAGCCGAAGGCCTCAAACTTCTTATCCAGCGGCTCGGTGGGCATGATGTCGGCGGTGGCCCCGTCGATCTGGAGCCCATTCACGTCCACCACGGCGCAGAGATTGTCAAGATGATACTTGTTGGCGGCCATAAAGGCCTCCCACACCTGTCCCTCGGCCAGCTCCCCGTCGCCCAGTACGGCGTACACCCGGTAGTCCTTGCCGTCCATCTGTCCGGCCATGGCCATGCCCACGGCGGCGGAGATGCCCTGGCCCAGGCTGCCCGTAGACATGTCCACACCCTTGACGTGAACCATGTCGGGATGCCCCGAGTAGTGCCCCTCGACGGAGCGGAAGAGTTTCATATCCTCGGCGGGGAAATAGCCCTTGAGCGCCAGCACCGCGTAGAGAGCGGGGGTGCAGTGCCCCTTGGAGAGCACAAGGCGATCCCGGTCCGGGTCCCGGGGCTTGGCGGAGTCCACCCGCATCGTATGAAAATAAAGCGTGACGAGAATATCCATCACCGACAGGGATCCCCCGGTATGTCCCGAGGCTGCGGCATGGACCCCTTCCAGCGCCAGGAGCCTCCCCCGCTCGGCGGTGGCTGCCAGGGCGCGGAGTTCGTTTTGCTGCATAGTATCCTTCCTTCCCGTGTTTTCCTGCAATACGGTTTTATTATATCACTTTTTCCTTTTCACGTCTAGCCCGGCGTCGCGTATGATATACATAGGAAGAGGGGGGAACATACATGGACTGGATGGACGACAAGCAGGGGACCGTATCGCGCCTCGCTATCTGTGCGGTGGCGGCTTTTCTACTGTACACGGTGGTGGAGAAACTGGGCGACGAGGGCAAGCTGCCCATGTTGGGGCAGTATATGCCCTGGATCCGTGAAAACAAGGTGCAGGCCATCGCCATCGCCGGGGCGGTGCTGTACGGGGTATCCCTCGCGCTCTGGCCCACGGAGAATAAAGAGCTGCCTCTCAATGCGAACAGCCCCGACGAGGGGTATGAGCCGGTATAGATGTGTTTTGACAAAGAGTGGGGGAGCGCTGCTTAATAAGGAGCAGTTCTCCCCCACTTTTTTATCTGAAGTTTTTCAACATGGCGGCGCCGATGATGCCCGCGTCGTTGCCCAGTTTGGCCAGTATCAGCTTGGTGCGGGCGCTGTTGTCCCGTGCGTAGTCCTCCCGGTCCAGGATGGCCCGGACGGGGGCCAGCAGGGTTTCCCCCGCGCCGGCCACGCCGCCGCCCACACAGACGATCTCGGGCTGGAAGATGTTGATGAGGCTTACGATGCCGCAGGCCAGGTAATCCTCGTACTCCTCCACCAGCTCGCGGGCCAGCACGTCGTTTTGTCCGGCGGCGTCAAAGACGGTGCGGGCCTCCACCTTGGCGAGATCCCCCTCCGCCAGCTGCCAGAGAAGGGATTCCCGGTTTCCCTCCATCCGCTCCCGGGCCCGCTTGATGATGGCGCTGGCGGAGGCATAGGTCTCAAAGCAGCCCCGCCTGCCGCAGGTGCACAGGCGGCCCCCATGCTCAATGACGAAGTGGCCCACCTCCAGCCCGGCGTAGTTAAATCCTGTGTACAGCTTGCCGTCCAGCACCGCGCCGCCCCCCACGCCGGTGCCCAAAGTGATGGCCACCATGGAGGAGCTGCCCTTGCCCGCGCCCGCGGCGTACTCGCCCAGGGCCGCGGCGTTGGCGTCGTTCTCCAGAAGGACGGGGCGGCCCAGCCGCTCAGCCAGCATGTCCGCCAAGGGGACATGGTGGAAGTCTAAGTTGGACCAGAGTACCACCACGCCGTGCTCCGGGTCGATGGTACCGGGGGAGCCCACGCCAATCGAGTCGATTTCGTCCAGCGACAGGTGTGCGTTCTCCACCGCCTGCCGGGCGGCCTCTGCCATGGCCGAGGCTACCGCCTCCCCGCCCCGGGGCGTGGAGACCCGGCCCCGGGCCAGAATATGTCCCTCCTCGTCCACCACTGCCGCCGCGATGTTAATGCCGCCCAAATCAATGCCCAGATTTTTCATGGCATGCACTCCCCTATTGTTAATTGCTGTTATTATACAAAAAAAAACCGCCCCTTTCAAGGGCGGGTTTTCA
>DATMXU010000185.1:0-17756 GCA_035562355.1 Pseudoflavonifractor sp. | reverse complement strand
TTTGGCGGTACCGGCTATCTTAAGGGGATGGACGTCGAGCGCATGTACCGTGACGCCAAAATCACAACTATCTATGAGGGAACCAACGAAATCCAGCGTATGGTCATTGCCGCGCATATTTTGGGCAAGCAGCCCAAGAAGGACGCATCCCTGAGCCGTGCCAAAAAGGCCGCGCCGATTACCGGTATTCGTAAGGGAGTCATCTTTCGTGACGGCGATGCCAAGGCACAGGCCGCCGCGCTGGTGCAGGCCTTAAAAAAGGATGGGTTCGACTTTACGGTGGGCATAGCGCTCGATACGCCGATTGCAGTGTCTGAACGTGTGGTATCCGCGGGCAAAGGCATCGGAGAGAAAAAGAATATGGACCTTGTTGAGGAGCTGGCCAAGGCTGCGGGCGCCTCTGTGGGTTCCTCCCGGCCCGTTGCCGAAACGCTCAAATATCTGCCTCTTAACCGCTATGTGGGTATGTCTGGACAGAAATTCACAGGCAACCTCTACATCGCCTGCGGTATTTCCGGAGCAAGCCAGCACCTCAAGGGCATTAAAGACGCCTCGGTGATCGTTGCCATCAATAAAAACGGCAATGCCCCGATCTTTAAAAACTGTGATTACGGGATTGTCGGCGATGTCAATGAGATACTGCCCCTGTTGACTGAGATGTTGGGTGTCGGCGAAAAACAGCCCGCTCCGCCTATGGTGAAGATCAAACGTCCCCAGATGCCAAAACCCGAGCCGATCGGTCCTCGCTTTGTATGTAACGGCTGCGGTTACGAATATGTGCCGGAGCTGGGCGATCCTGAAAGCGAAATTGAGCCAGGTACGCAGTTCAAAGATGTTCCCGAGGATTGGACTTGCCCCGAATGCGCCGAGACCAAGGATCAATTTATTCAGGCATAAAGCCGAAGGAAGGTACGATTTATGTATTGTGTAAGAAATGTGACTGAGGATCTGTACTGGGTAGGCGCAAACGACCACCGCTTGGCTCTCTTTGAAAACGCTTATCCGATTCCTCGCGGGGTTTCCTATAACGCCTATTTGCTGATGGATGAAAAAACTGTGCTGTTCGATACGGTTGATTGGGCCGGTTGCCGTCAACTGATCGAAAATGTGGAATATGTCCTGGCTGACCGTCCGCTGGACTATCTTGTAATCAACCATCTGGAGCCGGACCATGCCGGCTCCATTGAAGAGATTCTGCTGCGCTGGCCGGAGGTTGTAATCATCAGTAATGAAAAGGCGTTCATGCTGATGCGCCAGTTCGGTTTTCACGTTGACGTGCACGGGATTGTCGAGGTCAAGGAGGGGGACACCTTCAGTTTCGGCAAGCACGTTGTCACCTTTGTTTTTGCGCCTATGGTCCACTGGCCTGAGGTCATGGTCACCTTCGATACGACGAACGGGGTGCTCTTCTCCGCAGATGCTTTTGGAACCTTCGGCGCGCTGGATGGCAAGCTCTTTGCCGACGAGGTTGATTTTGACCGGGACTGGCTGGACGACGCCCGACGATACCTGACCAATATCGTCGGAAAGTATGGCCCGCATATCCAGCTCATTTTAAAAAAGGCCGGCGGCATTCTCGATCAGATCAAATACCTTTGCCCGCTGCACGGGCCGGTGTGGCGGCAAGACCTCATGTATCTGATCGGGAAATATGACCTGTGGAGCCGCTATGAGCCAGAGGAAAAGGGCGTGCTAATCATATATGCGTCCATGTATGGCAACACCGAATCGGCCGCGCAGGCGCTGGCCTCACGACTGTGCGACAAAGGCCTTAATAAGGTTGCTGTTTACGATGTGTCCTCCACAGATGTTGCCCAGCTGATCAGCGAGACCTTTAAATACAGTCACTTGGTGCTGGCTTGCGTTACTTATAACCTTGGAATCTATCCCGCGATGCACAATTTTCTGATAGATATGAAGGCACTCAACGTCCAGAACCGAACGGTAGCTCTCATTGAAAACGGCTCATGGGCCGTCAAATCCGGGGACCTTATGCAGAAGTTCCTTGATGAGGAAATGAAGAACATGACCGTGCTGAACGAACGCATTAGCATGGCCTCCTCGCTTGGTATGGACAAAGCGACTGAACTTGAAAGACTGGCCGACGCGATCGTTGAATCCCTGCAATAGACTGTATGTTTAGAGTTCAGATGGCGCAAGTTTCAGTAATAATATTCCCCTGATGCAAAAGAGGTTTCCGAAATCATTGTGATTTCGGAAACCTCTTTTTGACCCCTGCCATGTCAGGGGTTGCTTTTATGTGGAGCGCAGCGAAAAACCCGCCCGCAAGCGGCGCACCAAAGAACACACTCTACGGGTGTCTTCTTTTTGAACCGTTGCAACGATATAGATGCTGCTAGAAAGCCCCGCCGCAAGTGCGGCGTCCTAAGCGTTTTGGGTCATCGGCCCAAAAACTTGACGCCGGGGCAATTCATTTACCCGGGCAGATAAAATAACCCCGGAACCCAAAAAGAAAGACACCCTACGGGTGTCTTTCTTTTTGGTGCGCGAGGCGGGACTTGAACCCGCACGTGCGTAATGCACACTAGAACCTGAATCTAGCGAGTCTGCCAATTCCACCACTCGCGCATCGCACCGCGCCGCATTCAGCGCAAGTGATATGTTACCATGACGTCGCGGTGGTGTCAAGACTTTTTTCGCGTTGGGAAGAGAAAATTCTACTTCCCGAGCAATTTTGAGAGGAAAGATTTCTTCTGGGGGGCGGGGGCGTCCTCCAACTTTTTCAGGGTGGCGATGGAGTCTGAGTAGCCCTGCGCGGCGGCGCGGCGGTAGTAACCCTTGGCCATCTCCAAGTCCTTCCGTACCCCGGTGCCGTCCTTGTAGCAGTCCCCCAGCAGGTCCAGGGCACGGGAGTTGTTCTGCGCGGCGGCCCGCTCCAGCCAGAGAACAGCTTTAGATAAGTCCTTTTCCGTACCGATGCCGGTGAGGTAGCAGTAGGCGAGGTTACACTGGGCGGTGTCGTTCCCCTGTTGGGCGGCCAGAGTATAGAGCTCCACTGCGCGGGCCTTGTCCACTGCGACGCCCTGACCCATCTCGTAACAGAGACCCAGATTGCACTGGGCTGAGGAGTAGCCCCGGTCTGCGGCCTGGGTGAGGAGCTTAACAGCCCTGGCCTCGTCCTTCTCTACGCCGGAGCCCTGCTTGTAGCAGTTGGCGAGCAGGCTTGTAGCCCGGAGAGAGCCGCCCTCCATGGCGCGGGTGAACCACTCCACGGCCCTAACGGGGTCAGTCTCGGTGCCGATGCCGGTGAGGCAGCAGTAGCCCAGATTGCACGCGGCGTTCTCGTCGCCCAGCTTGGCAGCCTTGGTGTACCACTCCACGGCCTTGGCCTTGTCCTCGGCAACGCCCCGGCCCGTCTCATAGCAGAGACCCAGGCTGCACATGGCGGGGGGATAGCCCCCGTCGGCGGCGAGGACGAAGAGATCAAAGGCCTTGTCCATGTCGGGCTCTACGCCGTCTCCATCCTGGTAGCAACTGCCCAGGATGCTCTGGGCGCGGGGGAAGTCCTGCCTGGCTGCTTTTTTCAGCCAGCCCACGGCGCGGACCGGGTCCTTTTGGACGCCCAGGCCATTGAGGTAGCAGACGGCCAGATTGCACATGGCGGGGGCGTAATCCTGCTCGGCGGCCTTGGCGTACCAGTCCGCGGCTGCCTTCAGATTCTGCTCCACACCTTGGCCCATCTCATAGCAGAGGCCCAGGCTGCTCATGGCCGCGGGGAGGTCCTGCTGGGCTGCCCGGCGGTAGAGGGAGACCGCCCTGGGGGCGTCTGTTTCCGTACCCCGCCCGTCCCGCAGGCAGTTGGCCAGGAGGTTGACAGCGCGGGGAAAGTCCTGCCCGGCGGCCTTCTCCAGCCATTCTACGGCCCTGGCGTCATCTCGCTCCGCGCCGATGCCGTTTAAGTAACAGACCGCCAGATTGCACTGAGCCGGGGCGTGTCCCTGCTCGGCGGATTTGGTGTACCACAGGACGGCGGCAGACGGATCCTCGGTAATGCCGGTGCCCATCTCGTAGCAGAGACCCAGGCTGCACATGGCGGGGGCGTGTCCCTGCTCGGCAGCCTTAGTGTAGAGCTCCACGGCCCGGACCGGGTCGGCCTCCACGCCCCGCCCGTCCCGGTGGAAGTCGCCCAGAATGTTCTGCGCGCGAGCCAGGTCCAGTTCGGCCGCCTTTTTCAGCCACTCCACAGCCGCGCTCAGGCGCTCCTCCACGCCGACGCCGTTTAAGTAACACACCGCCAGGTTGCACATGGCTGGGGCGTACCCGGCGTCGCTCGCCCGGCGGTAGAGCTGCGCCGCCCTCCCGGCGTCCTGGACGACGCCGGAACCGGTCTCGTAGCACAGCCCCAGGTCGCACATGGCGGGGGGATAGCTCTGCTCGGCAGCCTGGGCGAAGAGCTTGGCAGCCTTACCCTCGTCCCGCTCCACGCCGTTGCCGTCCTGGAGCATGCAGCCCAGCAGGCGCAGAGCCCGGGGGTAGCCCTGGTCGGCGGCCTGACGGAACCATTTGGCGGCTTCGGCGCTGTCTTGCTCCGTACCGAGACCGGTGAGGTAGCAGTAGCCCAGATTGCACGCCGCGGGGGCATGCCCCAGCTCGGCGGCCTGGGCGTACAGCTCGACCGCGCGGGCGGCGTTGCGCTCCACGCCGTCGCCCTGCTCATAGGCTAGGCCCAAATCGCAGATGGCGGGGGGGTGCCGCTGGTCGGCGGCCAGACGGAAGAAGCGCACCGCCTCGGCGCTGTTGCGCTCCACGCCGGTCCCGTCCCGGTAGAGGGAGCCCAAAATGCTCTGGGCCCTGGCAAAGTTCTCCTCCGCGCCCTGGCGCAGGAGCTCCAGGGCGCGCTCCCGGTCCTGCTCCACCCCGATGCCGTTTAAGTAGCACACCGCCAGGTTACACCCCGCGGGGGGATAGCCCGACTCGGCGGCCTGGGCGTACAGCTCGGCAGCCCGTACCTTGTCGGATTCCATGCTGTAGCCGTTTTCATAGGCTAGCCCTAAGTCGCATACGGCGGGGGGATAGCCCTGCTCGGCAGCCCGGCTGAAGTACTCCACGGCCCGCTCGGAGTTTTCCTCCACGCCGTAGCCCGCCTGATACCAGCGGCCCAGAACGTCCAGTGCCCGGGGGTCCTCCTGCTCGGCGGCGCGCTCCATCCAGTGATGGGCCTTTTTTATATCCGCCTCGCTCCCGTCGCCCTCGGCGTACCGGACGGCCAGGTCGTACCAGGCGGAGGAGTCGTCCAGCTCAGCCCGTTCCAGAAGGGACTGAAATTCCTCCTTGGACCTCTGAAGTCCCTCCAGAGCCCGCTGGATCAGGGTGGTGTCCATAAAGACCACGTCATGGCCCGATTCGTTTGTCATATTCATATCTGTTTCCATGTTTTGTTCCCACCTAACCAGTTGATGCTTGTGCTTTTTCTATATCCTACTTTACCAGTTGAGTTTAACGCTGTCAACTGGAAAGGGGGTATGAGGGAAAAGTTGAAAAGACCCCTAGGAATTTTTAAAAAGCATGGTACAATAGAGAAAATACCAGCAAAAGGAGGTCCAACTATGAAGGAACAGACGGAAACACCCAGCCTGCGTTATTTAGAGATGCTCTCGCGCCAGTACCCCACCGTTCAGGCTGCCAGCACGGAGATCGTGAATCTCCAGGCGATTTTGAATCTCCCCAAGGGCACTGAGCATTTCCTCTCCGATGTCCACGGCGAGTATGAGGCCTTCCTCCATATCCTCAACAGCGCCTCCGGCGTGGTGCGGGAGAAGGTGGACGAGGTGCTGGCCTCCAGTGTCTCCAAGGCCGACCGGGACGAGCTGGTCACCCTCATCTACTACCCCGCCGAAAAGCTGGAGGAGGTGCAGCGCGGAAGCGACGATATGGAGGAGTGGTACCGCATCACCCTCCACCGTCTCATCGACGTGTGCCGCCTGGTCACCAGCAAGTATACCCGCAGTAAAGTGCGTAAGGCCATGCCGAAGGAGTACGCCTACATCATCGACGAGCTGCTCAACACCAACTATGAGTTCCACAACAAGCGGGAGTACTATGAGAATATCATCTCCACCATCATCGATATCGACCGGGCGGGGGATTTTGTGGTCGCGATGTGCGAGCTCATCAAGCGCACGGTGACCGACCACCTCCATGTGGTGGGCGACGTGTTCGACCGGGGGCCCCGGGCCGATATCATCATGGACTCCCTCTTGGCCCACCACTCGGTGGACATCCAGTGGGGCAACCACGACGTGCTGTGGATGGGGGCCGCCACCGGGAGCCGTACCCTGGTGGCCACGGTGCTCTCCAACTCCATCCACTACAACAATCTGGAGGTCATTGAGACCGGGTACGGCATCTCCCTGCGGCCTCTGGCCCTCTTTGCCAACGAGGTATACCGGGATACCGACTGCTCCTGCTTTGCCGCCAAGCTGGAGGAAGACGACGCGGTGAAGTACAACGAGAAGGACATCCTTCTGGCGGCCAGGATGCACAAGGCCATCACCGTCATCCTCTTCAAGCTGGAGGGGCAGAAGATTTTGCGCAACCCCGGTTTCGGTATGGAGGAGCGGCTGCTGCTGGACAAGATCGACTACGAGCATAAGACCATCGCCATCGGCGGCAAGACCTACCAGCTGCAGGATGTGGACTTCCCCACGGTGGACCGGGCCCACCCCTACGACCTCTCACCCGAGGAGGACGCAGTCATGGACCAGCTGACCAAGTCCTTCCGCCACAGCGAAAAGCTCCAGCGGCACGTCCGTTTCCTCTACTCCAAGGGCGGAATCTATAAGGTGTATAACGGCAATCTACTGCTCCACGGCTGCATCCCTATGACCGAGGACGGGCGCCTGACGGAGTTCACCATCGGCAGCGACAGGCCTCTGGCCGGCCGGGCCTTCCTGGACCACGCTGATGCGGTGGCGCGGCAGGCGTACTATGCCAAGCTCGACTCCCGCGAGCGGCAATTCGGCATGGACTTCCTCTGGTTCCTCTGGGCGGGGAAGGACTCGCCCCTCTTCGGCCGCGCCCGCATGACCACCTTTGAGCGGCGGCTCATCAAGGACGAGAGCTCCTGGACCGAGGAGAAGAATGCCTACTATAAGCACTACAACGACCCCAAGGTCTGTGAGAGCCTCCTGGCCGAGTTCGGCCTCTCCGGGCCCCACTGCCATATCATCAACGGCCACATGCCGGTTAAGAGCAAGAAAGGGGAGAGCCCCATCAAGGGCGGCGGAAAGCTCGTCGTCATCGACGGCGGGTTCTGCCGGGCCTACCAGCCTACCACCGGCATCGCGGGCTATACCCTCATCTATAACTCTGAGTGTCTGCGCATCGTCTCCCACAAGCCCTTTGACGGGAAGGAAAAAGCCATCCGAAAGAACAAAGATATCTCCTCCAGCTCCGTCATTTTTGAACGCATGGATAAGCGCATCAAGATCTCGGAGACCGATATCGGCATCGAGCTTCAGCGCCAGGCCGACGATCTGAAGGCCCTCCTCCGCGCCTACAGGTCCGGCGCGGTGAAGGAGGATCACAGAGAGTAAAAAATACCGCGCGGGCTGTTTTGACCAGCCCGCGCGGTATTTTTTTGCTCTTAAATCTCGTTTAAGATATGGGATTTCATCTTCTGGAAGGTATCGTCGGAGACGTCATGCTCGATGCGGCAGGCGTCCTCCGCGGCGTCGGCGGGGGGGACGCCCAAGGAGACCAACCAGGTGGTGAGGAGCTGGTGCCGCTCGTAGATGCGCTTGGCGATCTCCAGGCCGGCGGAAGTCAGTTCAATCAGGCCGTCCTTCTCCATGGTGATATAGCCGTTTTCCCGCAGCAGGCCCATGGCTCGGCTGACGCTGGGCTTGGAAAAGCTCATATACCGCGCCACGTCGATGCTGCGCACGTAGCCGTGGGCCTCCTTGAGGACCAGGATGCTCTCCAGATAGTCCTCGCCCGATTCCTGCATCTTCATATCTGCACCCCCTGACCGTTGATTTTTACCTAGCTTATCACAGATCGCCGGGAAAAACAAGGGGCGGTGTTGGGGCTAATCCTCTTCGCCCGGGCCGGGCTGGCCATACTGGTCCAGGAAGGAATGCTCTGTGCCCTTGGTCTTGTAGCCCACCATGGTGTCGAGGCAGACGGAGTGGATGCTGTTGAAGATGCTCTTCTCGATATTTGGGTTATCCCGCTTGAGGCGGCGAATGAGGGTCTTGACCTCCTGGCGCTTGGAGCCACCGCCGCCGTTGTCGCACATGGTGCAGTTCTCGGTGAACCGGCAGGCGCACTGGATGAACTCTAAGTCGTTGTACCGTTTCCAGGCCAGGATATTCTCCTCGTGGATGCAGTACATGGGGCGGATGAGCTCCATACCCGCGAAGTTCTTGCTGTGGAGCTTGGGCAGCATCGCCTGGAGCTGGGAGCCATAGAACATGCCCATGACGGTGGTCTCGATCACGTCGCTGAAGTGGTGCCCCAGGGCGATTTTGTTGCAGCCCAGCTCCTTCGCCTTGCTGTACAGGTGGCCCCGGCGCATCCGGGCGCAGAGATAGCAGGGGGACTGGTCGGTGCTGTTTGCCACCGCGAAGATGTCGGTCTCAAAGACTGTGATGGGAAGGTTTAAGAGCCGGGCGTTGCCCTCGATTTTCTGTCGGTTTATCTCGTTATAGCCGGGGTCCATCACCAGGTAGACGAGGTCGAAGGGTACGTCGCTGTGCTTGTGGAGCTCCTGCATGAGCTTTGCCAGGAGCATGGAATCCTTCCCGCCCGAGATGCACACCGCGATCTTGTCCCCGGCCTGGATGAGCTCGTACCGGCGCACGGCGTAGGTGAAGGGTTTCCACAGCTCCTTGCGGTATTTCTGGATGATGCTCCGCTCCACCAGCTGGTGGGGCGCCAACGCTCTGCTCATGTGGTCAACTCCCGATAGCAGCGGTCAAAGGCCGCGAGAAATCCCTCCAGCTCCTCCGCCGTGGTGAGGTGGCTCAAGCTGATCCGCCAGGAGGAGAGGGCGTTTTTCCTGTCCTGGCTGACGGCGAAGACCGCCCGGGAGGGCAGCCCCTCTGCCGAGCAGGCGGATTTGACCGACACGCACACCCCTTCGGCGTCCAGCGCGTGCTGAAAGCGGGTGCCCTTGACGCCCTGTACGCTCAGGTTGAGAATATGGGGTACGGCGGGCTCCGGGCTGTTGATGCGCACCAGCGGGTAGGCGCCCAGCGCTGCGCGGAGGCGCGCGTTGTGGCCTCTTACGACCGCCACCCGCTCCTCCAGGGCATTCAGGGCCAGGGAGAGGGCGGTTTCGGCGGCGGCGGCCAAAGCCAGTGTGGGGGTGCCGCTGCGGTAGAGGGTGGCGCCGGTACCGCCGTGGATCAGCGGCTCGAGGGCGAGGCCGCGGCGCTTGAACAAAATGCCGCTGCCGTTGAGCCCGTAAAATTTGTGGGGGGCAAAGCTCATGGTGTCCACCCCGTCTATGTGGAGGGCGGTCTTGCCCACGGCCTGGGTGGCGTCCACATGGAGGCGGCAATTGGGGTAGGCCGAGAGGAGCGCCGCGATCTCCCCGATGGGCTGGACCGTGCCCAGCTCGCTGTCCACCGCGGTGACGGCCACCAGCACCGTGTCGCTGCGCAAGAGGGCGCGCAGGTGCTGAAGATCCACTGTCCCGTCCTGGCGGATATCCACCAGGTCGATTTCGTATCCCTGCTCCTGTAGGGCGGTGAGGCAGGCGCTCACCGAGGGGTGCTCCAGCGGGGTAGAGATGATGTGTTTCCCGGCATGGCGCTGTGCCCGGGTAACGCCCTTGACAGCCAGATTATTGGATTCGCTGGCTCCGGAGGTGTAGATGAGCTCGGCGGGGCCCACACCCAGGAGGGAGGCGATGGAGCCGGTAAGGCGCGACAGCTCCCCCGCCGCCGCGCGGCCCGCGGCGTGCTGCGCGTTGGGGTTGCCCATAAAGCTTCTCTCCGTCTGCAAGAAACGCTCCAGCACCGCGGGGTCTGCCGGGGTGTTGGCCGAGTAGTCGAGATAGATCATACTCCCCCTCCGAACTTCGCGAGGTCCTTGAGGACCTCCCCGGCCAGGATGAGGCCGGCCACCGAGGGGACAAACGCGTTGCTGCCCGGCACCTGGCGGCGCTGGGTGCACTTGCGGGCCGTGCCCGGCGGGCAGATACAGTTGGTGCGGCAGGAGATGGACATATCGTCGATGGGAGTCATGGCCTCCTCCTTGGAGTAGACCACCTTCAGCTTTTTGACGCCCCGTTTCTTCAGCTCCCGGCGCATGATCCGGGCCAGGGGGCACATGGAGGTCTTGTAGATGTCGGCCACCTCGAAGGCGGTGGGGTCCATCTTGTTGCCCGCCCCCATGCAGCTGATGATGGGGGTTCCGGTTCGCTCGGCCTGCATGACCAGCTCCAGCTTGCCGGTCACCGTGTCGATGGCGTCCACCACGTAGTCGTACTGGGTGAAGTCAAACTGCGGTGCCGTGTCCGGCATGTAGAAGGTCTTATAAATGTTCACCACCGCACTGGGGTTGATATCCAAAATCCGCTCCCGGGCCACGTCCACCTTGTACTGCCCCACGGTCTTGCGGGTGGCAAAGAGCTGGCGGTTGAGGTTGGTGAGGCAGACCTTGTCGTCATCGATGAGGTCGAGCGTCCCCACGCCGCTGCGGGCCAGTGCCTCCACCGTGTACCCGCCCACGCCGCCGATGCCGAAGACGGCCACCCGGGCCTTGGAGAGAGCGTCCATGCCGTCGCGCCCGAAGAGTAATTGTGTTCTTGAAAACTGATTTAACATCCCTATGTCTGCCTCGCTTACTCGCTCGATTCTAAAATGGTGCCGCCGCCCACGATAAGGTCCCCGTCATAGAGGACCACGGCCTGGCCGGGTGTGACGGCCCGCTGGGGCTCGTCGAATTCCAGGCGGATGCTCCCGTCCGGCCCGGGCGCTGCGGTAGCCCACTGCTCCACCTGGCGGTATCGACTCTTGGCCTTGACACGCAGGGGGGCGGTGAGGCCCTCAATGGCGATCCAGTTCATGTCCCCGGCCAGCAGGGTACGGGTATAGAGGGCGCTATCCGGCCCCACGGTGACGGTGTTGTCCTCCATGCTCTTGCCGCAGACGTAGACGGGGGAGCCCATGGCGAGATCGAGGCCCCTGCGCTGGCCCAGGGTATACCGCACGGCTCCCCGGTGCCGCCCCACCACTTTGCCGCCCCCGTCCAGAAAGTCCCCGGGCGGGTAGGTCTTGCCGGTGTACTGTTCCATGAAAGCGGCATAGTCCCCGTCGGGGACAAAGCAGATGTCCTGACTGTCGTGCTTGCGCGCGTTGACAAAACCCAGCTCCTCGGCCAGAGCTCTCACCTGGGTCTTCTCCATCTCCCCCAGGGGGAAGAGGGTGTGGGCAAGCTGCTCCTGGGTCAGGACGTAGAGCACGTAGCTCTGGTCCTTGCTGGCGTCCAAGGCCTTTTTGAGGAGCCAGCGGCCCCGCCCTTCGTCGTATTCGATGCGGGCATAGTGCCCGGTAACCACGTGGGAGAGGCCCTTCTCATGGGCGGTCTGGAGGAGTTTATCGAATTTCATATAGCGGTTGCAATCGATACAGGGGTTGGGAGTGCCGCCCGTTTCGTAGGTGCGGATGAACTTCCCGATGATCTGCTCTCTGAAATCGTCGGTGAAGTTAATCACCTCGTGGGGCATGTCCAGCTGAAAGGCCACGTCGGCCGCGTCGTCCACGTCCCGCTGGGAGCAGCAGGTATGAAATTCACACAGGCCGAGGTCCTCGTTGCGGTAGAGTCGCATGGTGGCCCCCTCGCAGCGGTAGCCCTGCCGTAGCGTCAGATAGGCGGCGACGGCGCTGTCCACACCGCCGCTCATGGCGATGAGGGCGGTCTTATTCTCCGGCATTTTGAGATCACACCCTTCGAGAAGAGAGAATGATGAAAACGGTCCACCGTTTTCATAGAGGAATAGTAGATTATCGGTTCATACTAACACGCGAAGGGGCGGCTGTCAACCTGCCGGGGCGGGCGAAAATTTCTCTGGGACGGCTGTTTTTTCGCCCACTTTGACAAACTGTACCAAACGGCGCGTTTTCCTGTTGCCCTTCTTGTGGATATAGGATAAAATAGGGGCAAGTGAAATGGGGGAAACAGATTGAGTTTGTATCACATCATGGTGGTGGACGACGAGGCCGAGGTCCGCCAGGGCATTGCCCGGAAGATTGACTGGGCCGCTTTGGGCTTTGAGATTGTGGCCGACGCGGAGAACGGGCTAGAGGCGCTGGAGAAGGCGGAGAACCTGGAGCTGGACGTGGTGCTGACCGATATCAAGATGCCCTTTATGGACGGACTTCAGTTCGGCGCGGAGCTCGCCCGGCGGAAACCCGCCGTAAAGCTCATTGTCTTCTCGGGATTCGATGAGTTCGAGTTCGCCAAGGAGGCCATCAAGCTCAACGTGGTGGAATACGTGCTCAAGCCGGTGAACGCCGAGGAGCTGTCCGGCATCCTGCGCCGGGTGAAGGCCACTTTGGATCAGGAGATCGCCCAGCGGCGCAACATCGACCAGCTCACCCAAGCCTACCGGCGCAGTCTGCCCCTCATGCGGGAAAAGTACCTGCACGACCTGCTCCGCGCTCCCATGGCCCCGGTTGAGGTCCACCGCCAGAGCAGCCTGCACGCCCTCGCCATACGGGAGGGGAAGTACAAGATCGTGGCGGTGTGCAATGTGGACGTGAAACAGGACAGGCCTCCGGCCATTGCCGCCGAGCTCATCTCGGTCTCGGTGCGCCAGATGCTGGACGACGCGCTGCGGGGCCGGTGCCGTCGGGAGATCTTTCTGAGCGTCACCTCGGTCATCGTGGCTACCTCCTGGGACGCCGACCCGGTGGAGGAGCTGATGAGCCTGCTGGGCGAGGTGTGCGACGAGTGCTCGCGCATCTTCAACGTAGCGGTGACGGCAGGGATCGGGCGGCCCCGGGAGCGGCTGGAGGACCTGTACCTCTCCTACGCCGAGGCCCGGGCCGCAGTGGAGTATAAGGTGCTGACGGGCACCGGGAAGGCCATCTACATCCAGGACATGGAGCGCACCGACGCCGGGCACCCCGCCCCCGACTCCCTCCGGGTGCAGAAACTGCTCTCGGCCATCAAGTTCGGCACCCGGGAGCAGATCGCCCTGCAGGTGGACCAGCTCCTGGAGGAGGGGGGCGAGGACTGGAGCGCCCAGGCCCGGCTGATGGCGGGGCTGGGCACGCTGATTCCCCTCATTCAGCGGTATGGCCTGAGCGAGGAGGAGATGCTGGGGAGCCGGGAGGAGTGGCTTGCCCTGTTGACAGGGGACATGTCAGAGGAGAGGGCACAGGGTTGGCTGCTGGAGATCTGCCTGCGCATGAGCGGGCGGCTGAGCCAGGAGCGGCTGTCCACCGCCAAACGGCTGGTGGAGGAGGCCAGGGACTATATCCAGGGCCACTATGCCGATTCGGCTCTCTCAGTGGAGGCACTGTGCCAGCGGCTGCATATCAGCCAGTCCTATTTCTCCACCATCTTCAAGCAGGAGACCGGCATGAGCTGCGTGCAGTATCTGACCGATGTGCGGATGGAGAAGGCGGCGGAGCTGCTGCGCACCACCGACGACAAGACCTACGTGGTGGCCCAAAAAGCGGGCTACGACGAGCCAAACTATTTTAGTTACGTCTTCAAAAGGAAATTTGGGGTATCCCCGTCGCAGTACCGAAAGTAGCCCGCTTTTTGGAGAGACCGCAAAGCGGGACGGCGCTTAAAGCGCCGTGCAAGCGTTTTGGCCCATAGGGCCAAAACCTTGATGCGCGGGGCGATTCACTCGCCCCGCGTAGATGAAAAGAACGGGGGCCCCACGAAAGGCCTTGCCTTTTGTGGGGTGGGCTACGACGAGCCGAACTATTTTAGTTACGTCTTTAAAAGGAAATTCGGGGTATCCCTGTCGCAGTACCGAAAGTAGGCGCTGCGCTTTGAAGAGGAGGTGCGGGATGTTAAAGAGATCGATCGCCTGGATCAACCGGCGGTTTTCCAGGGGCAGCATCCGCAGCACCATGTTCGCCTCCTTCACCGTCAGCGCCATCGTGGCTATCATTCTCACCGGCGCCACCCTCTATGTCCGGTTCTCGGTCCAGCTGGACGCCACCATCAGTGAAGAGAACGAGATGTTGGTGGACCAGGTGAGTCAGTCCCTGTCCACCTATCTCCGAGACATGATCCGCCTGTCCGACTCCATCAGCTATAACGTGGTCAAGAACACCGATATCGGAGACACCACCCTTTTGTCCGAGCGGATGCGTCTCCTTTACAACACCTACAGCGACTATCTGGAGAACATCGCCCTCTTCACCAACGACGGGCGGCTCCTGGCCACCGCGCCCCCGGCCCGGGCGCAGGAGGGGACGCGGGCGGAGGGGTTCGATTGGTTTGCCCGGGCCCTGGGCCGCACCGAGAACATCCACTTCGGCGGCCCCACGGTGGAGAACTTCTTCGCTGACGTGGGGTACGGCTACAAGTGGGTCATCCCCCTCTCCTGCGCGGTGGAGCTGACGCGGGGAAAGGACACCCAGATGGGCGTACTCCTCATCGACCTGAAGTATCAGGCCCTGTCCGATATTTTCAGCAACGTCCAGCTCTCGGGCAGCGGATACGCCTACCTCATCGACAGCGCGGGGCAGATGCTCTACCACCCGGCCCGCCAGCGCATTGCCACCGGCATGATCACCGAGACCAACCGCCAGGCCGCCGGGCGGCCCGACGGGGTGTACGCCGAGACGAAGGATGGGCAGGCCCGTTCGGTGATTATCCGGGGGGTGGGGTACACCGGGTGGAAGGTGGTAGGCGTGGTGGGCAAGCCCAGGATCACTCTGGGCGGCAGCCAGGACATCTTGTTCATCGTGGTCATCTTCTGCGCCTTTTTTGAGCTCTTGATTTTGATGAACTTCAATTTAGCGAAGAAGATCACCGACCCCATCCACCTGCTGGAGGAGTCGGTGGCCGGGCTGGAGCAGAGCATGGAGGGGACCATCTACGTTGGGGGCACGGCCGAGACCCGGGCTCTGGGCCTGGCCATACGGAAGATGGTGGCTCAGATGCGCAAGCTGACCGACGATATCGTCCGGGAGCACGAGCAGAAACAGAAGAGCGAGCTCAACGCCCTCCAGGCCCAGATCAACCCCCACTTCCTCTATAACACGCTGGATACCATCGTCTGGATGATTGAAAACGACAGGCAGGAGGACGCGGCGCGGGCCATTACCGCACTGGCCCGGTTCTTCCGCATCAGCCTCTCTAAGGGACGCAACATCATCCCCGTGCGGGACGAGCTGGAGCATGTGCGCAACTACCTGCTAATCCAGGAGATGCGCTATAAGAACAAATTCCGCTATATGCTGGAGTGCGGCGAGGCTGTGGGGGACCTCGCCACCATCAAGCTGGTGGTCCAGCCCATTGTGGAGAACGCCATCTACCACTCTATTGACTTCATGGACGGCGGGGACGGGCTCATTCTCATCAAGGCCGAGGCGGCGGACGGGGTTTTGCGCATCTCTGTGGAGGACAACGGCCTGGGCATGACTCCCGACGTGGTGCGGCAGCTGCTCAGCGGTCCCCCCAAGGACGAGACAAAGTACCCCAGCCGCGGCTCGGGCATCGGGCTGAAGAACGTACAGGACCGCATCCGGCTCTACTTCGGGCCCCAGTACGGCGTTACCATCCGGAGCGAGCCCGACGTGGGCACCCGGATCACCCTGACCATGCCCGCTGTGCCCTACGGGGAAATGGAGGAATCGTGATGAGAAAAGGGGAACGGGGACTCTTTTTTGCGGTGCTCCTGGTATTGGTTACCGCCCTTGTGCTGCTGGTGGTGCAGAAGGTGCGAGGGGAGGACGCGCCTAAAATCTACCGTGTGTCAATCCTGCTGGATGGGACAGACGGAAACGGGTGGAAGAATTTCCGCGCGGGCCTGAACCAGGCGGCCCTGGAGCGGAACGTGGACCTGCGTTTCGTCACCCGGTACGACGGGGAGGCCGACCAGACCGACGTGCTCCGTCAGGAGTGGGAAGGGGAGGCCGAGGGAGTCATCATCGTCCCCACGGACGCCGGGAAGCTGGGAGAGACTCTGCGTGAGGCCCCCGCGGGGCTTGCCGTGTGCGTTGTGGGGCCGGTCCTCCCCACCGGGCGGGTGGACAGCTATGTCTCCCCTGATTACGACAAAATGGGCCGCCGCCTGGCTGACGCAGCGGCCCAGGTAGGGGCGGCGTGCACCCTCTTCCTCAGCGACGATCCCAGCCCGGCGGCCAGCCTCATTGCCGCGGGGCTGGCGGCGGGGCTGCAGGAGAAGGGAATTCCCTTTGCACAGGAGACGGTGGGGGAGAGTGGCCTTACGGAAATACCCAAGGAGGGTGCGCTTGCGGCGGTGGAGAGCGCCGTGGCCGAGGTGCTGTGCGCCGCCCCCGGGGGTAGGGAACGGGTCTGCGGCGTGGGGGTTTCCGATGTGCTGCTGCGAAACCTGGAGGAGGGAGCCGCGGCCGCCCTGGTGGTACAAAGTGATTTTGACGCGGGCTATCTCTCACTCTCCCGCGTAGTGTCCCGCCTATCCCAGGAGAAGGCGGGCAACGCAGTACTGGAGAGCTACGCCGCCACGAGGGAGAATATGTTTGAGTACCCCATGAGTGATATTTTATTCAGTATCTACTGAAAGGAGGTGGCGCTCATGCGTCCGCGCCGTTTTCTGGTGCTTGCAATGGCCGCCTTGCTGGCCCTGCCCGCCGGCTGCGGGAAGGGGGAGCCCAGGGAGGAGCCTATCCGCATCGGCGTTCCCATCTACAAGGGGGACGACACCTACATCTCCAACATGACCGCAGCGCTCCAGGAGCGCGTGGACGCCTATTGCCGGGAAACGGGGGCGAAGATCTACGTCACCGTGTCCGACGCGCAGGAGAGCCAGGCCACCCAGAACGACCAGATCGACCGTTTTATCTCCCTCAATTACGACGTGCTCTGCGTCAACCTGGTGGACCGCACCGACGCGGGGCGGGTGGTGGACAAGGCCCGGGCCGCGGACGTGCCCCTCATCTTCTTCAACCGGGAGCCGGTGCTGGAGGACCTGACTTCCTGGAGCAAGGTGTACTACGTGGGGTCTGATACCCGGGAGTCGGCCGAGCTCCAGGCCGGCATCGTGCTGGACCGGTGGAAAAAGGACCGCGCCTCCCTGGACTTAAATGGCGACGGCATCCTGCAGTACATCATGCTGGAGGGGGAGACCCGGCACCAGGACACCATCATCCGCACCGAGGTGCCCATCCAGATCCTCAAGGACGCCGGGGTCCCCCTGGAGCGGGTGGATGGGGGGCAGGCCAACTGGATCCGCAGCCAGGCCGCCGCTCTGACCGAGAGCTGTTTCAACGCCCACGGGGACGCCATTGAGATGATCTTCTGCAACAACGACGATATGGCTCTGGGCGCCGCCGACGCAGTGGAGCGGCTGGGGCTCGATTTCCACAACATCGTGGGCATCGACGGTACTCCCCAGGGCATCGCGGCGGTTGACGACGGAAAGCTGCTGGGCACCGTGGTTATGGACTGTCCTGCCCACGGGGAGGCCATCTTCCGCATGGCGCTGGCCCTGGCAATGGGGGAGGATGTGTCGGAAGCTGCCGACATCGGGGAGGACCGCTCGGTGCGCATCCCCATGTACGTTTACACCGGAAATAGTCCGTGAGTGGATTGGTGGAAATGCACAATGG
>DATMXU010000184.1:0-5896 GCA_035562355.1 Pseudoflavonifractor sp. | reverse complement strand
GGGCGCCCGCCGCGTTTTCACGCGGCGGGCGCCCTCTCCCCGGCTGTTTAACTCTCTGTGAAACGGTACACGGTGGTCTGGAGGTAGGTCTGCCCGGGGCGGAGGATAGCGTTGGGGAAATCCGGATGATTCACCGCGTCGGGCCAGTTCTGGGTCTCCAGGCAGAGAGCGCAGCGGCGCTCGTAGGTCCGCCCGCCCTTGCCGGACATCGTGTCGAGATAGTTGGCGGTATAGAGCTGCAGCCCCGGCTGAGTGGTGAAACACTCCATGCGCAGCCCCGCGCACTCCACCGCCGCGGCCCGCTTGAGCACGCCGTCAAAGCCGCTCTTCAGGATAAAGTTGCGGTCATATCCCCCGCCGCCCACCAGCTGGGGGTGGTCGGAGGCCAGCCCCTCCTCCAGGCGCTTGCCCTCCCGCAGGTCGAAGGGGGTGCCCTCCACGTCCAGCAGCCTCCCGGTGGGGATGCCGGCCCCGTCGGTCTCGTTGAATTGGTCGGCAAGGATACGCACCATATGGTCCTCAGCTGTACCGCTGCCCGCGCCCTTGAGGTTGAAGTAGCTGTGGTTCGTCAGATTGACGACGGTAGGCGCGTCGCACTCGGCTAAGTATTCGATGGTGAGGGAGTTGTCCTCCCCCAGCGTGTAGATGACCTTGACCCGCAGGGTGCCGGGGAATCCCTCCTCCCCGTCTGGGCTGGTAAGGGAGAGGACCAGGGCATCGTCCTGTGTGCCGGCGGCCCAGATTTTCTCGTTGAATCCGTGGAATCCACCGTGGAGACAGTTGGGCGCACGGTTTGCGGAGGGGCGGTATTCCCTGCCGTCCAGCATGAACCGGGCGCCGCCGATACGGTTTGCCACCCGGCCCACCACCGCGCCGATGTAGGCGTCCTGCCCCTCATAGCCCGCCATGTCGTCAAAGCCCAGCACCACGTCCCGCGGGCCGTCCGCTGCGGGAACGGTGAGGGCGCGGAGGATCCCGCCATAGGTCAGGATCTCAGCGGACATGCCGCTGTCGTTGGTCAGGGTCCAGCAGGAGACGCTCTTCCCCGTCCCGGTTTTGCCAAAGGCGCTGTTTCTAATCGCTATCACTCAGCTCACCTGCCCTATAAATTTGAGGAACGCCTCCCGGCCCTCTCCGTTTCTCCCGTAGACGCCCGCGTGCTCCAGGACCCTGGCGAAGACAAGGCCGGTCTCGGCCTTCACGATCTCCATGGCATTCTCCGGCGTAACGGCATATCTGTCCCGAAACCCCTCGGCCCAGTCGGCGTGCTTGGCGGTGCGCTCGTCGGCGCGGAGGTCATCCCCGTCGGCCAAGCGCTCGGCCACGGCGGAGAGCTCCTCCTTCAGGCGGGCGGGGAGGACGGCCAGACCCATCACCTCGATCAGGCCGATGTTCTCCTTCTTGATGTGGTGGAGCTCGGCGTGGGGGTGGTAGAGGCCCAGGGGGTGCTCCTCAGTGGTCAGGTTATTGCGCAGCACCAGATCCAGCTCGAACTTCCCCTCCCGCATCCGGGCGATGGGGGTGATGGTGTTGTGGGGCTCCCCATCGGTCTCGGCAAAGATCATAGCGTCCTCGTCGGTATACCCCCGCCAGGAGGTGAGGATGTGATCGGCCAGGTCCACCAGCCGGTCCCGGTCCCCGGACGCGATGCGGAGAACCGACATGGGCCACTTGACGATGCCCGCGCTCACGTCCTCAAAGCCGCGGAAGGTCACCTCCCGCTCGACGGGAGCCCGCTCCATGGCGAAGGTGTACCGCCCGCCCTGGAAGTGATCGTGGGCCAGGATGGAACCGCCCACGATGGGCAGGTCGGCGTTGGAGCCCACAAAATAGTGGGGAAACTGCTCCACAAAGTCCAGGAGCTTGGCAAAGCAGGCCCGATCCACCTTCATGGGGGTGTGCTCGGCGTTGAGGCAGATACAGTGCTCATTATAATATACGTAGGGAGAGTACTGCAAGTACCAGGGTGTACCGTGGATGGTGATGGGCACAATGCGGTGGTTTCCCCGGGCGGGGTGGTCCAGCCGCCCGGCGTAGCCCTCGTTCTCGGCGCAGAGCTGGCAGCGGGGGTAGGCTGAGGCGGGGAGACTGCGGGCGGCGGCGATGGCCTTGGGGTCCTTTTCGGGCTTGGAGAGGTTGATGGTGACGTCCAAGTCCCCATACTCGGTGGAGGTGACCCACTTCATATCCTTGGCGATACGGTCCACGCGGATATAGTTGGTGTCCTGGGAGAACTGGTAATACCAATCGGTGGCGACCTTTGGACTCTGGGCGTAACGGGCGGCAAACTCTCTCGTCACCTGGGCGGGGCGGGGGGTCAGGCGGCCCATGAGCATGGTATCAAAGAGGTCCCGGTAGGCGATGGAGTCCTCCGGGAGGATACCGCGGGCGTGGGCGTCGTCCATCAGCTCGTTTAGAACGGCGTTCAGGTCGACCTCCCCCACCTCTCCCCCGGGCTGCGCGTAGGAGGTGAGGCCCAGGGCCTCCAGGAGGGTGTTCACCGCCCAGACCTCCTCGCAGGGGTCGATGAGGCCGGTACGCAGGGCGTAAGAGACCAGCTTGTGGATGGCGGCGTCTACCATTTTACAGCACCTCGTACCCGTCGGGGTGATTCTTATGCCAGGCCCAGGCGGTGGAGAGGATGGTCTCCAGGTCCTCATACCGGGGGGTCCAGCCCAGGACCGTCTTCGCCTTTTCAGAGGAGGCCACCAGCTGGGCCGGGTCGCCCGGGCGGCGGGGAGAGACGACGGCGGGGATGGGGTGGCCGGTGACGGCCCGGGCAGCCTCGATGACCTCATTCACCGTAAAGCCCACGCCGTTGCCCAGGTTGAAGACATTGTTGTCCCCGCCGCCCAGGAGATAGTCCAGGGCCAGCACGTGAGCGGCGGACAGGTCGGTGACGTGGATATAGTCCCGGACGCAGGTGCCGTCCTTGGTGGGGTAGTCGTCCCCGAAGACGCTCACACTCTCCCGCTTGCCCCCCGGCACCTGGAGGATAACGGGGACCAGATGGGTCTCCGGGTTGTGGGCCTCTCCAATGCGTCCGGAGCGGTGGGCCCCGCAGGCGTTGAAGTACCGCAGAGCTACATACCTGAGGCCGTGGGCCCTGGAGACCCAGCCCATCATGCGCTCCATGGCCAGCTTGGTCTCGCCGTAGCAGTTGGTGGGCTCGGTGGGGTCGCTCTCCAGAATGGGCACCCGCTCGGGCTCGCCGTAAGTGGCGGCGGTGGAGGAGAAGACGATCTTATCCACCCCGTGGGCCACCATGGACTGGAGGAGCACGGTGGTACCCGACAGGTTGTTGTCATAGTACTTGAGAGGATCGGTCATGCTCTCCCCCACCTGGCTGCTGGCGGCGAAGTGGATGACCCCCTCGATGTTCTCCTGCTCGAAGATGCGGTCCATCGCGGAGCGGTCCCGGATATCCGCCCTATAAAACCGCGCCTGGGGATGGACGGCGGCGCGGAAACCGGTGAGCAGGTTGTCCGCCACCACTACCTCGCGCCCCGCGTCGACGAGCTCATAGACCGTGTGGGAGCCGATATACCCGGCCCCGCCCAAAACAAGAATTGACATAGCCTTTCCTCCTTCTATTCAGTCGGCGATCAGTACACAGCCGCCCTCGGGGCGGATGGACAGTACGTGGCACATACCGGAGCCCAGCAGGGCCTCCATGCGGGCCTGGAAGGCAGGCAGGAGCTCCCCCGGCACGAAGGCCTGGACCGTCCCGGCAAAGCCGCCGCCATGGACCCGGGCGGCGCCCCGTCCGGCCAGAACGGCCTCGGCCTCGGCCAGGACCAGGGGAATGGCCTGTTGGCGGGGGTTGGGCGCGGCCCAGGTGTTTTGCAGGTGGAGCGCGGAGGAGAGGCCGGAGGCCCGGACGAGGGCCAAAAAGCCCTCAAAGTCACCCCGCTCCAGAGTCTGGGCCTCCTGGGCGGCCCGGCGGTCCTCGGAGAAGAAGTGGATGGCCCGGAGGACGGCCCGGTCCCCCAGGGCGGCGCGCAACTTAGGGATGCGGGCATAGAACGCGCCCTCGTCCACATCCCGGAGGACGGACTTGCCGAAGGCGGCGGCCACGCCTCCCATCTCCCGGGTGATGGCGGCGTACTCATCGGTGAGGTCGGCGTGGTCGGCCCCCGAGTCGATGATACACAGGGCATAGCCGGTGGCGGGGAAGTCGAAATCCACCCGGCACACCAGGGGATTGGCGGGGTCCTGGAAGTCGATGGCGACCGAGCCGCCCACGGCGCAGGCCGTCTGGTCCATCAGGCCGCAGGGCTTGCCGAAGAACTTGTTTTCGGCGGCCTGGCCCATCCGGGCAATACGTACAGCCTCGTACACGCCGCCGCAGAAGAGGTGGTTGAGCATCACACCGACGAGCACCTCATAGGCTGCCGAGGAGGAGAGGCCGGAGCCCGCCGGCACGCTGGAGGAGATATAGGCGTCAAAGCCGCCCAGGGCATGCCCCTCGGCCGCCATCTGGGCCGCCACCCCACGGACGAGCGCCGCGGAGGTCCCCTCCTCGCCCTTCTGGGGCGTGAGGAGGGACAGGTCTACCTCCAGGGCGGAGTACCCCTCGCTCTGGATCCGGATCGTACGGGTGCCGTTGGGGGCGGCTACCGCCAGCATATCGAGATTTACGCTGGCAGCCAGCACCCTGCCGTGCTGGTGATCGGTGTGGTTCCCCCCCAGCTCGGTGCGGCCAGGGCCGCTGTACACCGAGACGGGCGCGCCGTTCCCGGCGGAGAAAAGGGCCTGATAGCGCGCTACCGCATCGGCCACCCTGCGGCGGTGGGGGGTCACCTCCGCGCCGGTGACGCAGTAGATGCGGGAGAGCCGGGCGTCATACGCCCCGGCGTCAAGGCCCTCCAGGATGGTCTTACAGGTCGTCATGTTTCTTCCTTCCTTTCCTCCGTCCGGTTTCCGGCGGGTGGGGCAGTGCTTTCTCGCAGGACCAGAGTCGCGGGGACGATGACCTTTTGGGGCAGGGCGCGGGCCGCCCGTTTTCCGCTGGCGGACACCCGCTGGGCCAGCAGACGCACGGCGGTGCGGGCCATCTCCCCCACGTGGGTAGAGACCGAGGTGAGCGGCGGCTCTATAAGCTCGGAGAGCGGGGTATCGTTAAAGGAGATAAGGGAGATATCCTCGGGGATGCGCAGCCCCCCCTCCCGGAGGGCCCGGGACGCGCCAATGGCGTTCTCCTCGTTGGCGCAGAGGAGGGCGGTGGGGAGGGGCATGCCGGAGCGGAGGAGCTCCGCCACCGCCCGGGCGCTCTCCCGCGCATCCATGGGGGCCTCTACGAGGGTGGGCGTCTCCCGCCCCCGGCGGGCCATCAGCTCCAGGAAAAGCCGCCTGCGCTCCTCCGGGGCGGGGCGTTTTAAGTCGTCCAGTTTCCAGGCCGGGCCCACAAAGCCGATATCGGAGTGCCCCAGCTCGGCCAGATAATCCAGCGCCTGAGTGATCCCCAGGCGGTAATTGAGCACCACCGAGTCGCTGTGGGATTCGTCGGGGGAGGAGTCCAGAAAGACGAGGATAGGGCACAGGGCGTACAGCCCCTTGATCTCCTCCGGGGTGAAGATGCCGACGGCCACGATACCGTCCACCTCCTCCCCTTCGGGGAGGCCGAACTTGTCCCCCTGCCGCTCCATGGGGAGAAAGGCAAAACGGCTGTCGGCACAGGCATGCTCCACGCCGTCGCGGAGGTAGAGATAGTAGGGGTCTTCCAGCCGCTGGGCAGGGGTGAGCATCTCGGCCACGCCCACCCGGAGCAGGCGCTTGGGCGCGCGGCCCCTGCGGCTCTTGGTCGCGGCGTAGTTGAGTCTGCCCGCCTCCTCAAGCACCCGCTGCCGGGCCTCCGGGGTAACGGCGAGCGAGGGGTCGGCGGTGAGGATGCGGG
>DATMXU010000183.1:0-11370 GCA_035562355.1 Pseudoflavonifractor sp. | reverse complement strand
CGCGGAATCCCTCCTCGCGGGCCACGCAGGAGGCGGTGGCGGCGTTGACGTTGATGATGCCGATGGAGCCGGAGGTGACGCCCGCGGCCTCGAGGGCCTTGATCATCTCGTTGCCGGCGGTGGTGCCGGCAGCCGTGTTGTCGGTGGAGAAGGTAGCCTCGGCGTCCACGTTGGCGGGGGAATCCACATAGACGACCTTGATGCCCTTACCCGCGGCCTCTTTCAGGGCGGAGGAGATGGCGTCGGGCCCGTTGGCGGCCACCACGATGGCCTGGTAGCCGCCGGCCACGGCGTTGTTGACCTGCTCGATCTGCTGGGCGTCGTCCTTGGTATTGGGGGCCATGAAGTCCACGGTCACGCCGAGCTCCTTGGCGGCTTTCTGCGCGCCCTCGTTCAGGCTGATCCAGTGCTGGTCGATGGAGTCCATGGTGATCAGGGCGATCTTATAGTTCTGGCTGGCGGTGGCAGTGCCGCCGTTATCGGAGCCGCCCTTCTTGACGAGTACGGAGACGCCGGTATCGGTGACCTTGCCGCCCAGATCCTTGCCGTTGATAGCGTCCACGGCGGCCTTAACGCCCTCGTAGCCCATCACGTCGGGGTTTTGCGCCATGGTGCAGAGGAGATGGCCGTCGTTGATGAGGTTCAGGATCGCATCGGACTTGTCAAAGCCCACGCCGATGAGGCCCGCCTTGCCGCTGGCCTTGATGGCGTTGCCCGCGCCGGTGGTGGAGCCCTCGTTGCAGCCGAAGATGCCCACGACGCCCTGGGTGATGTAGTTCTCAGCGATGCCCTGGCTCTTGGCGGCGTCGCCCTCGCCGTACTGGGTCTCGAGCAGGGTGTAGCCCTTGCCCTCGAACGCGGCGCGGAATCCCTCCTCGCGGGCCACGCAGGAGGCGGTGGCGGCGTTGACGTTGATGATGCCGATGGAGCCGGAGGTGACGCCCGCGGCCTCGAGGGCTTTGATCATCTCGTTGCCGGCGGTGGTGCCGGCAGCCGTGTTGTCGGTGGAGAAGGTGGCCTCGGCGTCCACGTTGGCGGGGGAGTCCACATAGACGACCTTGATGCCCTTGCCCGCGGCCTCTTTCAGGGCAGAGGAGATGGCGTCAGGCCCGTTGGCCGCCACCACGATGGCCTGATAGCCGCCGGCCACGGCATTGTTGACCTGCTCGATCTGCTGGGCGTCGTCCTTGGTGTTGGGGGCCATGAAGTCCACGGTCACGCCGAGCTCCTTGGCGGCCTTCTGCGCGCCCTCGTTCAGGCTGATCCAGTGCTGGTCGATGGAGTCCATGGTGATCAGGGCAATCTTGATATCACCTGCGGCAGGGGTTTTGGACGCGCCGCCCGCCTGGGGGGCACAGCCGGAGAGAAGTCCGATGGTCAGGCACAGGCAGGAGAGAATTGCAAGAAACTTTCTTTTCATGTATGGTTCCTCCTTATCAAATTTAGGTCTTCTATCTATGAACGGCTGACGAAGTACGCCGCGCATATTCTCTATTTGGGTTCGGTAGCGGCGGCCGCGTCTGTGCCTATGTGTTTCACGCTGGAGATACGCTTTGTGAAAGAGCCTTTGCGGACGACTACATCCAGCAGTACGGCAAACACCACGATGACGCCGATGACGATGCGCTGGATGCCGACGGGGGCGGAGATCATGCTCAGGCCGTTCTCCAACGTCTGCCATACGGCCGCGCCAGCCAGAGTGCCCAGCAGGAGGCCCGTGCCGCCCAGGGGGGACACGCCGCCGATGACGCCCGCCGCAACGCCGTACATCTCATACGAGTTGCCGGCCTCCATGTTGCCCATACCGGCCTGTGCACAGAGGATAAGTCCAACCACAAAGGAACAGAACGCGCTGACCAGGTAGGTCTTGGTGACGGTGCTCACCACGTTGACGCCGGAGAGCTTTGCCGCGTCCATATTGGAACCCGCGGCATAGATGTGGCGCCCCGTGCGTGTCTTGCTGAGCAGGAAGAAGAACACGACGAAAAGGGCGAGGGCGATCCAGAAGGTGTTGTAGAGGAACGCGGTCGTACCGTAGTAAAAGAAGCTCTGGAACGCGTCGCCCGCCTCCTTGCCGATGCCGGAGGAGATGGCGTTGGTGTTGCGGTTGCCGTTGACCATGTAGGCCACGCCGCGGGCGACAAACATGGTGCCCAGGGTGGCGATGAAGGGCGGGAGTTGGAACTTGCCTACCAGGATGCCGTTCACCACTCCCACCGCCAGGCAGCAAACCAGGGTGATGAGGATGGCCGGGAGGACCGGAACACCGGCGGCCATCAGCGTGGCCGAGATCATGGCGCTCATGCCCACCACCGAGCCGATGGACAGGTCGATATTGCCCGTAATCAGTACGTAGCTCTGCCCGATGCCGATGAGCAGGTATTTGGACATGGATCTGAGGAGGTTGAGCACATTATCCAGGGAAAACACCTTCATGTTGATGAACCCGAAGGCGAGATAGATGACGATGAACCCGCCAAACGCGGTGAGGGCCGCGCCCATGCCGCGCATGCCCAGGAAACGTTTCAAGGGGCTTTGCTGATTTAACCGTTCCATATTCTCTCTACCCTTTCTTAACCGACGGCGGCGAACTTGTTCTCGAACTGGGTGGCCAGGGTCAATATCTTCTCCTGGGTGGCCTCCGCGCTCATCAGCTCGCCGGTAACCCGTCCGTCGCACATAACGACGATGCGGTCCGCGATTCCCATGATCTCAGGCATCTCAGAGGAGACGAACATGACGGCGATGCCCTGCTGCTTCAGCTCGTTCATCAGGTTATAGATCTCCACCTTGGCGGCCACATCGATGCCCCGGGTGGGCTCGTCGAAGATAACGACCCGGGAGTTCCGGGCCAGCCACTTGCCCACCACGACCTTCTGCTGGTTGCCGCCGGAGAGGTTATTGGCGTCGATCTCCAGGTTGGGCGTTTTGATTTTCAGGTCCGACACTGCTTTGGCGCACATGGTGTCCTCCTTGCCGCTGCTGACGACGCCCAGCTTGTTGCAGACGAGGTCCAGATTGGGAAGGGAAATGTTCTGGCGGACGCTTAGCTTGGTGCACAGGCCATCCTTCTTCCGGTCCTCGGGAGCCAGGACGATGCCTGCCCGGATGGCGTCCACCGGGCGGCGGATGGCGACCTCCCCCCCATCCAGGAGGACCGTGCCGCCCTCCTTGGGGTCTACCCCGAAGAGGGCACGGGTGGTCTCGGTCCGTCCGGCGCCCATCAGCCCCGCAAAGCCTACGATCTCGCCCTCATAGAGAGAGAAACTCACGTCGCGGACCATTCGTCCGGCATTGAGATGCCGGACCTCGAAGATCTTTTTCCCCTTCTCGCAGGACACCCGGGGGAATTTTTCCTTGATCTCGCGCCCCACCATATTGGCAATGATTTCGTCCAGATTGGTATCGGCAAAGCTCATGCTGGCGACGTACTGACCGTCCCGCATGATGGTGACCCTGTCCACGATATGCTGCAGCTCCTCCAGCCGGTGGGAGATGTATACGATGCCGCAGCCGCGCTCCTTGAGCTGGCGGATAATGCGAAACAGGTCGTCGATCTCTTTGCTCGTAAGGGCGGAGGTGGGCTCATCCATGATGAGGATTTTGGCGTCGGTGGAGAGGGCCTTGGCGATCTCCACCATCTGCTGCTTGCTGACCGGCAGGTCGCCCACCACCTGACTGGGAGAGATGTCGATCTTCAGCTCGTTGAGCACCCGCTCGGCCTCTGCCTCCATCTGGGCGTTAGAAAGGACGCCGCCCCTGCAGACCTCGCGCCCCAGAAACATATTCTCGGCCACCGACAAATGCCGGCACATGTTGAGCTCCTGGTGGATGATGGCCACGCCCATGTTCTGCGCCTGCCTGGGCGTCAGGTTTCCGCACGGCCGCCCGAAGATCTCCACCGTACCCCCGTCGCTGGTATAGACGCCGCTTAATATCTTCACCAGTGTGGACTTGCCCGCACCGTTCTCGCCCAGCAGAGCCATGACCTCGCCTGAGCGCAGCTCAAAATTGACGTGATCCAGTGCCATGACACCGGGAAAGCTCTTGCAGATATTCCGCATCAATACAATCGTCTCGCTCATTCTCACGCTCACCGCCGTTTTGTGATTTTCACGCTTGCCTTTGCTAGCTCTATTATAGAGTCAGACGGGGCATAGGCAAAGGGGGTATTTTTTCGATTTAGGGGGGGATTTATTTGGGCTTTCCATTTCCCCTCAAAAAGCGTGTAAAACGGACCGCCGCCGGAACGATCTCCGGCGGCGGTCCGTTTCTGGGGTTACAGTGAAAGAAATCTCTGGAGGATCGCGGCGACCTCGGCGCGGCTGGCTGTGCCGCCGGGGTTGAGCTCGCCGCGGCCGTTGCCGGTTAGGATGCCGTTAGCCACCGCCCAGCTCATGGCGTCGTCTGCCCAAGCGGACACCTGGTCGGCATCAGGGAATGCGCGGAGCGCCGCACCGCCGGAGGGCTCCGCCTTGGCGTAGCGGTAAAGCATGACCACCAGGCTCTCGCGGGTGATGCTCATCTCGGCGTTGGCGCCGTCGGTAATGCCATTCTCCACGCCCCAGGCCACGGCCTTCGAGTACCACGTCTCGCCCCCGGCGGTGTCCTGCCCGTCCAGACGGGCCAGAACGGTAACCAGCATGGCGCGGGTCATATCGCCCGCGGGACCAAAGCTGTCCGCGCCGGTGCCTTGGAACAGGTCCCTGTCGGTCACGAAACGGACCGCCGGGTAGAACCAGTCGGTCTCCCTCACGTCGACATAGGGGAGCGGCGTATCCGGGCGCGCTATTTTCTCAAACCGGGCCTCGATCTGATGGTTGGCGGTGACAGCTTGGAAGCTGTACCGCTCCACGGCGCCCAGGCTCTTGCCATCCACCAGAACATCAGCGATACGGTAACCCTCTTCAGCGAGGATGGTGAAGATTTTGTCGCTGTTTTTGTAGACGCGTACCTGACCTTCGGGGCTGATAGAGCCGCCCTCCCCGGCGCTGGCGCGAATGGTGTACATGGTGGCTACGCTGCCGCCGTTGCTGCCGCCACTGTTTTGGACAAAACTGGACTCAGCCGTTACCGTGCCGCCCATATTCAGCAGGGACTCGGTGACCTTGCTGTACACCGCGCCGCCGATGGACCAGCCGATGAAGGTGTAGCCGCTGCGCGCATCCGTGGGCAGGCTCTTGCCCAGATCTGCCACGGTGTAGGTCTTGCGCTCGGTCGCGCCTCCGCTGTGGATGAGGTCCAGGGTGACGCTGCGGTTGTCGGAGAAAATCTCAAATTCGCTGAAAGCGCTGACCGCAAAGGAGATGGAGTTCTCATCCGCGGTGAAGGGAATAAAATCTGCCTTGCCGTCATGCGTGTGCCGGACGTAGAGATTCTCAACGGGGAAATCGATGGGGAGCGCGACGGTCACGGTCACGGCAGTGGTCAGCTGGGCCTCCTCGGTGGCCTCCTTGAGGATTTGGCGGGTATCCAGGTCGTCGCCCTTTTGGACGTAGACGACGTATACGGGCGTGATGTCCAGCACCATCTTATGCCCTGTGCCGCCCTTGTCGTAGCGGACTGCTTTGATTCTGGGATAGACCTGGACCGTCACCATGTCATAGCCGTCTTCCTTCAGCGCGTCGGTGAGGAGCACGGCGGCCTCCTCGGCCACAGCGGTGGGCATGGCAGCGGCCAGCCCATGGATCTCGGTGGATTCCAGAATGGACGTGGAGATGCCGGTATCGCCCGCGTCGACCATGGGCTTGGTCTGCTCCACCCGCACCTTCTCGGGCAGCTCCACAATGCCGGAGTAGTCGATGGCGTAGGCGTAGGTCTTAATCTCGGTCTCGCCATCCTTGATGACGACGTCAACCTGGGCGCCATCCTCAGCCAGCTCGGCGGTCACCTGTACTCCGACAAGCGCCTCCGCAGGGCAGACCGGCGTGAGGGTGAAGTGGGTGCCGGCGGTGATGAAACCGGCCAGAGAGATGGTCATGTCCTCCACCGTGGCGATGAGCTCCATGACGTCGGGCGTGCCTATGGCGGCGACCGCGACGCTGGTCAGGGGCTGTATCACGACGCGGATGGGCAGGGGCTCGGAAATGACAGCATTGTAGTTGTTGGTGGCGGGGATGGAGACGGTGAGCTCGGCCTTACCGTTTTTTAGAGCAGTGACCAAGCCGTTTTCGTCCACCATGGCCACGCTGTCGTCGCTGCTGCCGTACAGAATTACGGCGCTCTCATCGGCGTCGGTCTCGGTGGCGGCCACAATCTGAGCGGTGACGGCGTCGGGCAGGAGGACGAAATTCTCCCATGCACCGAGGGTCAGAATCCGATCGGCCTTTTTAATAGTGAAGTTCGCCGCGCCCGAACCGTGGAAGGCTGCGCCCTCGTACGTGGCAGTGAAGGTATAGTCTCCGGCCTCGGTGGGCACGTCGGTAGAGGGCTCATACTCGGTTGCCCCTCTGCCGGTATAAATCAGGGTCCAATTGCCGTTCTCCGCATCCGTGACTGCGTACTCGGGCGCACTGGGTTTCTCATTGTAGGTCCAGTCCGCGACGGTGGCTGTGACCACTACATTCTTCTTCAGTATGAGGGTGAGGGGAACCTCGGTCTTACCCACCGTCACGCGCTCACGGACAGGGGCGAAGTCGGCGCTCAGGCCCTCCAGCACCACCTCATAGGTGGAGCCGACCAATCCGGTGAAGGAGAACTTGCCGTCGGCGTCGACCTGGGCCGACGCCGGTGCATTGGCCGGGGCCTTGGTGTTGTATAGCTTGGCGGTGAGGGTATTCAGCACGGGAGCGCCGGAGCCCAGGGCGGACGCATCCACTGTACCGGCGATAGAGCCGGTGCTAATCTCGTCAAACCGCAGCCATTTCACATTGGCCACATGGGATTGGCCTCCCCCAATGAAGTACATGAAGACGTTGTGGATGCCCGAGACGGGAACGGTGATTTCTCCCGTCGCCTGTTTCCAGGTGCTCCAGTTCCCGGTGACAGGTACATCCACGGTGGCAATAGGCGTGTTGTTCAGGTCGTCCAGAATGACGGCAATCTTGCCGCCGCCGTCCGTGGCGGCAGAATACTCCACCGTGAATTCCCCGGGGCCGTTGCCGTCGAAGTTGACGCCGTCGTAGCGGGTCCACTCGCCGGGGTTGACGCCGCCGATATTAACGGGATCCCTGACAATCCCCAGATCGGCGTCATAGCTCAGGGCTTCAATCTGACTGTACCCGGCCCGGATTTTGGTAAGAGACATATTCTTGATGGATTGGTTCAGGCTGGTCAGAGCGGCCGTGAGGGTTTCGATGGTCGCGTTTTCATCGCTGATGACCGCCGCTGCCTGCTCGATGGCCTCGTTCAGGTAGTCTACCAGGACCTCGTTTTTACCCGTGGTGTCAATCGCCCTTGCTTCGGCCAGCTTGGTCCACAAAGTGGTCAGGCCGGGGATGTTCGCTATGGCTGCGGCCAAATCACCGGCGGCCTTGGTAAACCCGGGCAGGGTGGTGTTCTCATTGTCGCGCAGGGCCTTGGCTTCGGCGATGGCGGTATTCAGCAGGTTCTTGAGCGCGGGCTGCTCCAGAGTCTCCGCCAGAGCGGCAGCCTTGGTCAGGTTCTCGTCCAGCGTCTTGCTGGTGTTCAGCATCTCGATCGCTTCGCGCAGGCCGGCCATGGCGGCCTGCATGGTCGCCACCGTGCCATCCTCGGTGGCGGTCTCGGCACTGGCGATCGCTGTGCTCAGGGCCTTTTTCACCGCAGTTGGCAGCTTGGCCGTATCGATGGATTTGGCCTCAGCCAGCTTGGCCCAAAGGGGAGTCAGGCCGACGATGGCACTGGTCGCGCTGGTCAGCTCGACGCAGGCGGCCTTGACGGACTCGATGGCGGCCTCCTCATCATTCGCGATCACCTGGGCGGTGGTGATGGCCTCGTCCAACAGGGCGGCCAAGCGGGTATGCCCGGCGGCGGTCAGCGCCGCCTTCTGGCCCTCCGCGTAGGCAATGAGCTCACTCAGGAAGTCCTTGTTGAGCTCTGGGACCGTGCGGCCCATGAGCTCCAGCTCGGCCAGCTCGACGGGTATCGCTGATTTGAGGTCTAGCCGGAATTGCGTAAATTGGAGGAAACTGGGCATTTGGCTGAGGAAAGGCCTGGTATAGGTCTTCCAGTCGAAGGATATCCCGCTGCGTGCGTCCAGTTCGGTCCATTCTTCTCCATCGTCCGATCCGTAGAGGGCAAAATTGGCGGGGGCCTTGGTCCTGTCCTGGCCCGAGGTGAGGGTATAAAGGCTCACGGCGGTGGGCGCGGGGAAGTAGTAGTATACGGAGGCCTGGCCGTTCACGGGGTTGAGGGTGACCGAGGTGCTGGAGCTGTTGTCAAAAAGATTTTTGATGGTGCCCTCGGCGCTGTATGCGCTGGCCGTCGTCACCGCCTGAGTGGGTTTTTCAGTCAGCATGGTGACATTAGCGGCCGTCTTGTCCTGCAGGGGATCGGCCACCTGGTCGCCCTCGGTGATGGAGGGGGGCGGCGAATTTTTACCCCAGGAGGAGGGGGTGGACTGCATGTCGAACACCAGGGTCACATTCTCGCTCTTCAGCCGGTCCGTCAGGTCGGTCTGGAGGATGCTGGTGCCGTCATAGGCCGCGCCATTGATGGTAAGGCCGCCCACGTAGATATTGTCCCGGCTGTTGTTGGGGGCGGAGATGATGAGGTCGTGTCCGTTTTCGTGGTGGATGGTGGCCTTGGTAAACAGGGGGGAGCCGAAGACCAGCTCGCCGCTGCCCATATTCAGGGGGTAGAAGCCCAGCGCGCTGAAGATATACCAGGCAGACATCTCCCCGTTGTCTTCGTCGCCGATGTAGCCCTGGCCGATCCTGCTGCCCACGTAGCACTGGCGCAGCACGGCGCGCACCACCTCCTGGGTCCGGTCGGGCCGGCCCGCGTAGAGGTACATGTAGGGAATGTGGTGGGAGGGCTGGTTGCTGTGGCCATACTGGCCCAGCTTGACCTCCTGCGCCTCCCGCATCTCGTGGATCGTACTACCGTAGCCGCCCGCGCGGTAATCGCCGGGGGTGTTGAAAAATTCATCGAGCTTGGCCGCCAGCGCCTCCTGGCCGCCGTAGAGGTTAATCAGCCCCTGACCGTCCTGCGGTGTGGAGAAGGCCATGTTCCAGGCGTTGGTCTCAGTGTAGGCGTTGCCCCAACTGATGGGATCCACAGCACCTGAACCAAAACTTCCGTTCGCGTTTTTGCCGCGGAACCATTTTTCTCCTGAGCTGTCAAACAGATAGACATAGTTGGTGGCGCGGCTCTTGTAATACTCATAGCCGTCTTTATCACCCAAGGCCTTGGCCATGTTGGCGATACCCGCGTCGTTGATGTATCCCTCAATGGCCCAGGACATCTTCTCGTTGCCTGTGCCAGGGGTATAGCCTAGGAAGACGGCGCTCTCCATACTGTCGCGCCCACCGCTGGCGCCGGCGCCAACGGTGGCGGCATTTTTCAAGGCCGCTTTGTAGGCCGTGGCCCACTGCTCATCGCTCAGCGCCGCACCGCGCATAAGGGCGTCGCCAAAGATGACATCAGAGCTGGTGCCCACCATAGAGTTCGTTCCGGCGGGGGCAATCCAGCGGGGGATCCAGTCGCTGTCTCTAAAGTGCCGCAGAAGACCCTCCAGCATCTCGCTGTTCTGGTTAGGAGTCAGTAGGGAGTATGCGGCCCAAGTGGTGCGGTAGGTATCCCAGAAACCGTTGTTGTAGTATAGCTTGCCGTCTTCCACCTTCTTAGTGTAGGGGCTCATGTACTGCCAGCCGCCCTGGCTGCCCGCGCCAGTCTTCTCGCCCATGTTGTTCGGGTAGAGGAAGAGCCGGTACATGTTGGAGTAGAAGGAGATCATCTGCTCCTCTGATGCGCCTTCGATTTCAACGACGTTTAGCTTGTCGTTCCAGAGCTTTTTAGCGGCGGCCATAGTTTCATCAAACGTCGCCTTACCCAGCTCCTGGTCAAAGTTCGCTTTGGCCTGGTCGGCGCTGATGAAAGAGGTAGCTAGGCGCATAGTGACCACGGTATTGCCGCTCCCCGACTCGGCAAAGGTGAAAGCGCCGGAGGCATACGTTTCAACCGGCCGGTCGAACTCGCCGTAGACGTAGGCGCTTGGCAGGCCGTTGTTGCCGGAGGGGGCCCTCGCCGTAAAGGAGGCCTTCCCCTGATCGACCGAGAGGCTGGACAGCTGACCGAGAACGACGCCCCGCTTTGCCAGGCCGGGCGCGTAGGTGAAACGGGCCGCCACGCCGTGGTCGGTGGGGGTCATCTCCAAACGGGTGCCCTCGCCCTTGCCGCTGGTGAAGTCCGCGGAGAAGTAATGGGCGTTGGTCACCAAAGTCTCTGGGTCGTATTTGGGGTTTCCGGTCTTGCCGTTGTCCACCATAAAGGTCCAGCGGCCCCGCTCGCCCACCCAGACCGAGGGCTCGTGGCTGCAGCGGATGGCGCTGATGGTCCCTGTGTTGTTCACGAAGATATCGTCCCCTGCATTGTTTTCAGGAGCCCAGAAGTTGAAACCGTGGGGTACGGCCACCATAGGTCCGGTGAGGCCCCGGGAGATGGTGCGGCTGGTGCCGCCCAGGTTGTTGGTACCCCGGAGGATATTCACATAGTCCGCCAGAGTGTCGTACACCGGGCGCACGGCCTCAATACGGATGTCGTCGAGCTCGGCCCTGTAATTGCCGCCGCCCGCCTTGAGGCCGCCGCGGTTGGCGTAGCCGACCAGGACGCCGGTGATGGTCTTGCCCGCAAGACCGGCCTGCTCGCCCACGTTGACGGTGATGAGGTTATCTTGGCCGTAGACCATGGCCTTGCCCTCGCCCTGGCTGTCGGGATCCATGAGCACCCGGTTTTGGTCCTCCACATCCAGATTGCTGAGGTAGGTGCCGTCGCTGAATCTCAGGTCCACTGCTACATGCATGGAGTAGCAGTCGTAGTCATAGCCGGAGCCCGGCTGCTGGGGCACAATATAGTAGCTCAGGCGGGTATCCTTCGTCACGGAGATGGACAGGTCCTCATAGAGCGTGGCATAGGTCTGGGCAGCCTGATTCCCCGTATGGGTACCACTTACAGTCAATTTTCCGCTGCTGATTGAAACGTTGAGCGTGACAGAGCCCTCTTTGCGGTCTGCCACCTCGGTCCCTATAAACCCGGTTCCGCTGTTGAAGTTCCATACCTGGGGTTGTGGTGCGGGATCAGCCGCAAGTGCCGCCGTCGGGGCGGCACCCAGCACCAAAGCCGCTGTGAGTACGATGGCCAAAAGTCGCCTGCATTGTTTCGTTATCCCGGTTCTCATTTCCTTTCCTCCTACCTATTTCGATATCCGCTCGGCTCAGCTTCTCCAGGGAC
>DATMXU010000182.1:0-2729 GCA_035562355.1 Pseudoflavonifractor sp. | reverse complement strand
GGCTTTTACAGCGAAAGACGTACAGGCCCTGCGCGAGATGACCGGCGTAGGCATGATGGACTGCAAGAAGGCCCTCACCGAGACCGACGGCGACATGGACAAGGCCGTCGAGTATCTGCGTGAGAAGGGCCTGGCCGCCGCACAGAAGAAGGCCGGCCGCATCGCCGCCGAGGGTATCGCCTATGCCGCCGTCGTGGACGGCGTGGGCGTGGTGGTCGAGGTCAACGCCGAGACCGACTTCGTGGGCAAGAACGAGCTCTTTGTCGACTTTGTTAAGGGCGTGGCCGCCGCCGTCGTCAACAATAAGCCCGCCGATGTGGAGGCCCTTCTGGCCGCCCCCTACGGCAACGGCCACACCGTCCAGGAGGAGCTGCAGGAGAAGGTCCTCGTCATCGGCGAGAACATCCAGATCCGCCGGTTCACCCTGTACACCGACGGCGTCTCCGTCCCCTACAACCACGCCGGCGGCAAGATCGGCGTGCTGGTGAACCTCGAGGTGTCCGCGGGCCTGGAGGACAAGGTCACCGAGGTGGGCAAGGACCTCGCCATGCAGATCGCCGCTCTGAATCCCCGTTTCCTGGACAAGAGCCAGGTCAGCCAGGAGACCCTGGACGCGGAGAAGAGGATCATGCTCGCTCAGATGGAGGCCGACCCCAAGATGGCGTCCAAGCCTGAGAAGGTCAAGGAGGGCATCGTGCAGGGCAAGCTGGGCAAGTTCTATAAGGAGAACTGCCTACTCCAGCAGGAGTTTGTCAAGGACAACGCCATGTCGGTCGAGGAGTATGTCGCCAAGGCCGCCAAGGAGCTGGGCGGCACCATCGCCCTGAAGGATGCCGTCCGCTTTGAAAAGGGCGAGGGCATTGAAAAGAAGCAGGAAGATTTCGCCGCCGAGATCGCCAAGCAGCTCGGCAAGTAATCAGGCAAAGGATGCCCGAGCCCGGCGCGCCGAGCGGCGCGTCCCAAGCGTTTTGCCGCAGGCAAAACCTTGATGTCTGGGCGGATTCACTCCGCCCAGACAGAGAAAAGAAAGGGGCCCCCGCACGGCGTAAGCCGGGTGGGGACGGGCATTGAGAAGAAACAGGAAGACTTCGCCGCCGAGATCGCCAAGCAGCTCGGCAAGTAATCAGGTATAAGCGTGCCACCTATTTCGTGCCTGTTATGCCACCGTTTTGGCCTCACATCCAGGCTGGCCCCCTCGTCTCAGTCCGCACTTTAGGGCCATCGCGACAGCCTGCACTTTGCAGTAGCAAAAGACCTGAGATTCACCTATTATTGGTGTTTCTCAGGTCTTTTTTGTTTTTATGTGGCTGGCTGGATTGATAGCAAGGGGAAAAATGTGACATAGGGGGACCAAAATGAATGGCACTAAGAGAAAGTATCATTGAAACAGAGATGACTTGTCTGGACACTCCAGCGTAGCTTTGAAATTATTTTTAAGTTGGCTGTTGACAGGTATAATTACATATGGTATAATGCAACTATCGAAATGGGAGATAATCCCGGAAAGGAGACAGCCATGAACGCTGTTTGCATGGGCAAAAAGAGCATCAGTGAGATGAAAGAACGCTATTGGCACTTTAGCGGTTCTTCTCTTGTGATGCCCATTTTTGACTTTGCTTTGACCCGTTCGGCTGTCTCTCATACACGGGATAGTCATAAGTTCCTGGCGTAAACGCCTAGGGACACAACGGATTTAGCAGCCAGTCGGAGGCATCACGCCTCGGCTGGCTTTTTTCGTACCCCAATTTGATATTGCCCCACGCGAGTGACGCACTGGAGGAATTTCCGGTGGGTCTGGTGAGTTATACTATTTGTAATCAAAATGAAGAAGTGGAGCCCAACTGGTAAGGCGGCAGATTGCTAATCTGTCTGACCATGAAAATGGTCTGGGGGTTCGAATCCCTCCTTCTTCGCCAAAGGCTCCCGTCTGACTAATTGGTTAGGTGGCAAGATTCTCAATCTTGAGATGCGGGTTCGAACCCCGCCGGGAGTACCACGTGGCGCGTTCGACAAGCTGGCTAAGTCGCCGCCCTTTCACGGCGGAATCGCGGGTTCGAATCCCGTACGCGCTCCCAAATGTCCCAGTGGCCCAGTTGGTTAGAGCACACGACTGATCATCGTGAGGTCGGAAGTTCGAGTCTTCCCTGGAGCACCAATATGGTGATAGTGGCGAAATGGGATACGCGCCGGATTGTGATTCCGGTGCCCACAACGGGCGTGCGGGTTCAACCCCCGTCTATCACCCCAATCCGCGCCCGTAGCTCAGTTGGAAGAGCAGCCGACTTTTAATCGGCAGGCCGAGGGTTCGAGCCCCTCCGGGCGCACCATTCATAGGGGTATCATCCAGCGGTAGGATGGCGGTCTCCAAAACCGTTCACGAGTGTTCGAATCGCTCTGCCCCTGCCATAGTCCGCATCACGATGGTCTTGGTGTCTTCCTGCTTTACGCGAGGAGAGCGGCTTGCAACGCAGCGGACATTATTTGCCCCGGTAGCTCAGTGGTAGAGCGGCAGGTTGAAGCCCTGCGCGTCGGTGGTTCGACTCCACCCTGGGGCACCAAAAAAACTGGAGAGGTTTCTTTCCTCTCCGGCGTCATATGGGTCAGTATGCAAGGGGTTAAAGCAAACGGACTGTAAATCCGGTCCCTTCGGGGTTCGGTGGTTCAAATCCACCCTGGCCCACCAGAGGACATAGCATTTCCACTAAGGGGATGTTATGTCTGCTTTATGT
>DATMXU010000181.1:0-5271 GCA_035562355.1 Pseudoflavonifractor sp. | reverse complement strand
ATAAAGGATAAAAAAAGCGTTATAAGGGGATTTCCATGGACAAGCTGCTCTTCATCTACAATGCTCAGGCGGGCAAGGGCCAGGTGAAGGCCCGGCTGGCCGGATTTTTGGACACCTTTGTCAAGGCTGGGTGGCAGGTGACCGTCCATCCCACCCAACACAAGGGGGACGCCGCCGAGACTGCCGCCCGCCTGGGGGATCAATTTGACCGGGTGGTCTGCTGCGGCGGGGACGGCACCCTCCACGAGCTGGTGAACGGCCTGATGACGCTGGAGCGCCGCCCGGTGCTGGGCTATATCCCTGCGGGCACCACAAACGACTTTGCCCGCAACCTGCGCCTCCCCCGGGGGTACGACAGGCGGGCCGCCGTCGCCGCCGCCGGAGCGCCCCGCCCCTGCGACGTCGGGTGCTTTAACGGCGGGTATTTTGTCTACGTGGCCGCCTTCGGCGCGTTTACCGACGTGGCCTACGATACGCCTCAGCCCTTCAAGAATATGTTCGGCCACTTTGCCTATCTGCTGGAGGGGATGATGCGCTTAGGCTCCATTGAGAGCTACCCCCTCACCGTGGAGCATGACGGCGGCACGGAGGAGGGGGAGTATATCTTCGGCATGGTGAGCAACACCGTGTCGGTGGGCGGCATCCTCGGCCTGCCCGCCAGCGAGGTGGCCCTGGACGACGGGCTGATGGAGGTCATCCTCGTTCAAAAGCCCAAGAGTGCACTGGAGTTTCAGGCCGTCATGACCGCGCTGGTGAAACAGGACTTCTCGGGCGCCGCCGGGGTCACCGGTTTCCATGCCTCCCATCTGAGGGTGACCGGCGGCGGCCCCATCCCCTGGACCCTGGACGGGGAGTACGGCGGAGCGCCCCAGGTGGCGGAGATCGACGCCTGCAGGCAGGCTGTTGCCATCGTCTACGGCGAATAGGCTGTCAAAAAAGTCTTTTTGACAGCCTATTGCATACTTCATCACTTTGAGAAAGTGATGAAGTATGGTTTTCCTGCATGCGAAAGGGAAAGGCTGACGGTTCCCTTTCACTCTATCTCTCCCTCCGAATCCTTCGGATAGCGGGGGTTGTTTCCGCCGCCTTACTGCTCCAGCCCCAGCAGCATCTGCCCCGCCGCCCGGGCGAAGAGTCTGGCCCCGGCGATGGACTCCTGCAGGGTGTTGCCGTGGCTCCCCACTTCCACCAGGAGGGAGCCGGTGGTCAGATTCTGGTTGTACACCGGCGTGTAGATGGAGACGGGCCGGGCCAGGGTGGGGTACAGGGTGTTCATGCTCTTTTGCAGTTTCATAGCCAAAGTGAGGTTCTCCTGCCAGTTAGGGTAGTCGCCCCCCTGGGGAGAGCCGAGCACCAGCTCCACCTGGGCCACCTTGGCCCCATCGATGGTGGTCAGGGTTTTTAAGACCTTGCCGTTTGTGTCGAAGATAGCGTCCCGGTGCACGTCCAGCACGATCTTGATGGAGGGGTACTGTTCCAGATATTTTTTAACCCCCTCCCCCGAGCGGACGTAAGAATCCTTGTAAAGCGGGTAATCGTAGGGCGTCTCATCATGGAGGACATTCAGGCCCATGCTCTCAAAGACGGCTTTCATCTCGTTGCCCACGCGCACCATATTCTGCTCCCCATCCAGGGTGCGGCTGTTGTCGGTAGGGGTGTAGACGTCGGTGCCCGAGGGGGTGTAGGCCTCGGTAGCGTGGGTGTGCATGATGAGGATCTGGGGCGCGTCGCTGTTCCCCAGGCCAATGTTCACCGCCGCCGCGCTGAGGGCCGCCGGGTCAAAGGTCAGGTGGGTGCGGTTGGAGATGTACACCCCGTCGGCGTAGGCATATCCCTCGGTGCTGGTGGGGATGAAGGTATAGGGTACGATGTCGTCGGGTGTGGCGGGGGCGGAGGGGATAGGCGTCTCCTCGTCCGGGTCCTCCTTGGCGGGATTTAAGGGATCCCCCTGGGCCGAGCTGCCCCCGGCGGGCTGTTTCACCGTGGGGCCGACGCCGGGGTTTTCCAGATGGGCGGCCACCGCCGCCGCGTTTCCCCGGAGGAGGGCGGACTGGCCCAACACCATGCGGCCCCAGCCGTCCAGCTCTCCCTGCGTCCCCGCCGCCGTACTCCCCAGCTCGGCCCGGAGGAGGGCGGAGACAAAGCCCGCCTGCTCCCCCAGGGATTGAAAGGCGTCGGCCGCCATGCCCAGCCCCGCCGCTGTCAGGAGGAGCCAGACCGCCACCGTCGCCATAAAGAGGGCCGTCCCCCGCCGGAGGATCCGGACCCAAAAAATATGTTTTCCTTTCATCTGTGCGTCACCTTGCCTTTCGTTTGGATAAATATATGCGGGGGGACAGGCTCTTATGAGCCTGTCCCTCGCTGGCATATAATTTGAAGTTAAATAGCCATGATTTTCTTGACATTTAAAGGGGGCGCGGTATAATGATAAATACTTTGAATTTCAAAGGAAACGGAGGGGACTCCATGGAGGAGCATGGCGCAGTACTCAACCGCTTTCTGGTGGATGTGTTCAACGAGATACTCAAGACGGAGGAGCTCTGCCTTACCGGGGCCTGCCGGGACCTCTCCCTGCGGGAGCTGCATCTCATCGAGGAGGTCTGCCGGGCGGCCGCCGAGGAGCGGGACAACCGCTCCACCGCGATTGCCGCGGCCCAACGGGTGACGGCGGGCACTCTTACCACCGCCGTCACTCTGCTGGAGAAAAAGGGCTATCTGGAGCGGCGGCGGGACGAGAAGGACCGGCGGGTGGTACGCATTCTGCCCACCGAAAAGGCGCTCCAGGCCGAAGCGTGTCACGCGGAGTTCCACCGGGAGATGGTGGAGCATGTGCTGTCCGCCCTGTCCCCGGAGGAGACCGAAGTCTTCGTCCGGGCCCTGGGCAGCGTGGCCGACTTCTTCCGCCGCAAGTACGGCGAGACCGTCTGACCGGCTCGGCGTACATCCCAGACTTTATCAAAAGGAGAATACGAGTTATGATCCGTATCATCACCGACAGTACCTGCGACCTGCGCCCCGCGCGCCGGGAAACCCTGGGCATCGACGTAGTGCCCCTCTCGGTCCACTTTGGCGAGGAGGTTTTTCGGGACGGGATAGACATTACCAACGAGGAGTTCTATCGCCGCCTCTCCCGGGCTGAAAAACTGCCCACCACCTCCCAGGTGAACCCGGAGGTCTTTGCCGCCCTCTTCCGGTCCTATGTGGACCAGGGGGACGAGGTGGTGGGGATCTTCCTCTCCAGCGCCATGTCGGGCACCTGCCAGAGTGCGGTGATCGCCAAGGGCATGGTGGACGGGGGCGAGATCCATATCGTGGACTCCCGGACCGTCACCTTTGCCCTGGGCCTGCTGGTGGAGAGAGCGGTCGCCCTGCGGGACGCAGGGCGCTCCGCGGCGAAAATCGCGGACGAGATCGCCTCTCTGACGGGCCGGGTGCGGCTCCTCGCGGTGGTGGATACGCTCAAATACCTGAAGATGGGCGGCCGCATCAACGCCGCCACCGCCGTGGTGGGCGGGCTTTTGGGCATCAACCCCATTATCACTGTCGAAAACGGCCTTGTGGAGTCCATCGGCAAGGCCCGCGGGCGGAAGGCTGCCTTTCAGTGGATGGCGGACTTTCTGAAGAAGGAGCAGCCCGACCTCTCCCTCCCTGTCGCCCTTGGCAACTCCAATGCGCCCGAGGCCATGGCCGAGTGCAGGGCGTTTTTTCGGGAGGCCATCGCGGGCGCCGAGATTCTGGAGAGCGACATCGGCAGCGTCGTCGGCACCCACGCGGGGCCGGGCGCGACGGGACTGGTGTATTTTGTGAAGGAGTAAGCTCAGCGCGCCGATTCTGGCGGTGCCGGCGACATACGCGCGTTCAGCGTGTCAAGCGTTTCGCACTTTGTGCGAAACCTTGAAATCGGGCGAATTCATTTCGCCCGATTTGAGTAAAAGAAAGGGGTCCCCGCCCGGCGTATGCCGGGTGGGGCCGGCACCCACGCGGGGGCCGGGCGCGACGGGACTGGTGTATTTTGTGAAGGAGTAAGCTCAGCGCGCCGATTCTGGCGGTGCCGGCGACATACGCGCGTTCAGCGCGTCAAGCGTTTCGCACTTTGTGCGAAACCTTGAAATCGGGCGAATTCATTTCACCCGATTTGAGCAAAAGAAAGGGGGCCCCGCCCGGCGTATGCCGGGTGGGGCCGGCACCCACGCGGGACCGGGCGCGACGGGGTTGGTGTACTTTGTGAAGGAGTAAGCTCAGCGCGCGGAGGTTCACGCCGGCCATCCAAAAAATAAATTCTGTATTAATCATCTTTTAAGCTTTTGGGAGTGATTTTTTTAACTTTGTCATGGTACAATAATCTCACAAAGGAAAAGGAGGCGTTTCTCATGAATGAACCCAAAAGACTGTACCGCATCGAAAAAGGCAGCGTGATCGCGGGCGTTTGCGGCGGCATTGCCGAATACTTCAATATAGACCCGAGTCTGGTGCGCGTCGGGGCGGCGATTCTCTTCTTCGCCGGTACCCTGAGCTTTTGGGTCTACCTGGTATGCGCCATCGTTCTGCCCAAGAAGAGCGATGTCTACCCCGGCTATTAAAGCTTTGCCGCATAAACCGCCTGTCTCTTTCAGACAGGCGGTTTTTCCGCGGTTGCCCTTGCGTTATGCGCAAGGCCGTGATACCATAGGTGAGCACTGGGGAACTAATTACCAAGAGAAAACGAGGCCGTTTTATTTATGCTGGAATTTCGAGAACCGCAGCAATCAGACAAGCCCTGGGTAGACGAGCTGCTCCGCCATGCCGACTACCGGGGCTGCGAGTACAACTTTACCAACCTCTACACCTGGAAGGACGCGTATCATCACAGACTCTCCCGGATGGAAGATTTTTTGTTGGTCCATCTCTGCGGCGGCATGGGGTGCAGCTACCTCTACCCCGCCGGGCGGGGGGACGTGAGGGCCGTCATCGGCGCCCTGCGGGAAGACGCCGAGCGGCGGGGCGAGCCGCTGCGCCTGGTCTGTCTCGCACAGGAGCAGGCCGACGAGCTGGAAACCCTCTTCCCCGGCCGGTTTACCTTCGCCGCCGATCGGGACGGGTACGACTACCTCTATGAGATCGACCGCCTGGCCGACCTGGAGGGCAAGAAACTCCACAACAAGCGCAACCATATCCACCGCTTTATCGACAATAACCCCGGCTGGAGCTATGAGGAGATCACCCCTGCGACACTGGGCGAGTGTCTGGAGATGGACCGGGAGTGGTACCGCCGCAGCCTCCTCCGTGAGCTGT
>DATMXU010000180.1:0-21828 GCA_035562355.1 Pseudoflavonifractor sp. | reverse complement strand
AGCACCTCGGGCCTCAGGCCCATGACGTTGGGGTTGTTCTTACGCTTTGCCCCCTCCTCGCGGGGGTTCTTTTTTGCCATTGGTATCAGTCCTTTGTGTGGGTTCAGGTCAAGGCCGCGCGGGCGGCGTCAAACCGGGCCAGGAGGGCAAACACGGGGGGCCGCCGCGGGGGGAGAGTGGGAGCATCGAGCTTTAATACTCAACGATGTTAGCGCCGGAGGGCGGGGTGGTGGCCGGCTCCTGCGTGGTGGCGGCGGTGCTGCCGGATAGCTCCAGTATTAGCTGATAGGCATTTTGGGTGTGGAGCTCCAGGGTCAGTTTCTGGCTCTTGGGAGAGAGGGCGAAGTCGGCGGTGACGCGGGTGATCCCACTGCCGTAATCGTAATCGCGCGACTGGTAGACAAAAGCTCCGGTGACCGTGCCGTCACTCTGGATGGTGAGGGACAACTCCAGTTTCTCGGGTAGGCTGTAATAACCGTCATCGACATCGGTGTCCAGGAGCGTGGCGCAGTCCTCCAGGCCGAAGGTAAGCGTCCAGTTCTGGCCGGACTTGGTGAACGCGCCATCCCCAAACACCTGGGCAGCCTGCTCGGCGGAGGACTGGATCTCGTCGTAGAGGAGGGCGGGAGACATCCACAAGGCGCTCTGCTCGGCCGAGGCACAGAGGAGACCGCCGACGGTGGTTTTCTCGGAGGGCTGGGGAGTACCATATCCGGAGAGATCGTATAGGCCGGAGGCGGCGTACCAGGTATCGGGACTCAGTTCCTCATCCTGATAGGAACTCAGCGTATAGAGCCAGTCCATAAGGGCGCTCTTTAGGTATAGAGCGCCCCGCTCATAGTCGGCCCGCAGCTCAAAGTCGCCCTTGACGAGGGCAAGGAGGTCGTTGAGCTCCCCCAGGTATGTATCTATATCCTCCTCTCCCTGGTCCGCAAGCTCCTTCAGCAGGTTGGCGGCGGCGCTCAGGTCGTACTTGCCGGTGACCTGGAACCCCTGGGCAGAGTGAAGGGTGACAGCGTCCAGAGTAAAGGGAAGGATCTTATCTCCGTCCAGGCTGTCGAAGAGGGTGAGACTTCCCTTGAGCTTGTCGGTCTCCTTGGTGGTCCCGGCCTGGGGTTCGGTCCACCGTGCGAGGAGTCCGTTGAGGATGGTAAAGCTCTCGTCGATCCGGCCGGCCAGCGCGGCGGTATCCAGGAGGACCACGGTGTTATACATCCCGTCCCAATAGACGTGTAAGCCTGCCTTTTCGGCTGCCGAGCGGACAGCGGCGTACCCGTCGATGGGGGCGGGAACATCGATACCCAGGGCGGCCGAGAGGGTCTCCGCGTCGGCATAGGCAGTGCCGCTCTTGGCGTAGGGTGCGCGGTCGGCGGGGAAGGTGAGATACGCGTCGTTCAGGAGGATGCCCAGCTCACCGGGGGCGCCGCCGCGGGCGGTGATGAAGTCGGCGCGGGCCAGGGCCTGCTCCTGCTCAAAGGCATACGCCCCATTCCACTCTTCAAAAAACTCCAAATAGGTCTCCTCCAGGCAGGTGAGCCAGGAGTTTTCCTCCATGTACTGCTCGATGTCTTCGTAGTCATAATAATTGGCCGCGAACCACCCGTCCAGCTCGGTCAGAAAGAGGGCGGTACGCTCCGGCTCCTCGGCCTGGAGGGCGGCCCACTCCGCCCTGTAGTCCTCGACCGCCACCTTATCAATGACGTAGGCGTCCAGCAGATTGGCCTCGAAAGCCGCCTGGTCGGCCAGGCCGTACATCTCCATGTACTCCTCTTTGCTTGAATACCAGGGATATTCGGCAAGGAAATAGGCCTCGGCATCAAAGGCGGCCAACTCGTCGGCGTGGGCGGCCCTATAGGCATCCTTACGCGTTTCCCAGTCGCGTTGGTCGGCTACGGTCTCGGCGTACTCCTCCTCGGTCCAGTAGGTGAGCATGTCTTCGTAAGATTCGTACCCCCACTGCTCCCAGAGGGGCGGATCAAGGTCTTGGGCGGGGTCCAGGGCCAGGGCGGGCGCGGCGAAGGTGGAGACAAGCGCCAGGGCGAGGAGTGCGGATAGCAGCTTTCTCATCTCAGAGTCCCTCCTACTGTTCTTATTCGCTTTCGTGCCCGCGTGGATACGGAGGCGCGGAAACTACGAAATATCGGCCAGCTCCAGGTACTTATAGCCGTTTTCGGTGATGTGGTCCTTGCGGCCCTGAAGGTTGTCGCCCAGTAGGAGGTCGAAGACCTCGCCGGTGCGGACAATGTCCTCAGGCATAACCTTGATAAGCCGCCTGGTCTCAGGGTTCATGGTGGTAAGCCACATCATGTCGGGCTCATTCTCGCCCAGGCCCTTGGAGCGCTGGATGCTCACCTTCTTGTCCCCGATCTGGGCGAGGATATCGCTCTTCTCCTTGTCGGAGTATGCAAACCAGGTCTTCTCCTTATGGTTGATCTCATAGAGGGGAGACTCGGCAATGTAGACGTATCCGCGCTGGATGAGGGTGGGGACCAGACGGTAGAGCATGGTCAAAATCAAAGTGCGGATTTGGAACCCGTCCACGTCGGCATCGGTACAGATAACGATCTTGTTCCAGCGCAGGGCCATGAGGTCGAATCCGGCCAGGTCTTTATTGTGCTTATCGTTGACCTCGCAGCCACAGCCCAGGACCTTGAGAAGGTCGGTGATGATCTCGTTCTTGAAGATCTTTCCATAGTCGGCCTTCAGGCAATTGAGGATCTTGCCACGGACAGGCATAATGCCCTGGAACTCGGCGTCCCGGCTTAGCTTGACCGCGCCCATAGCGCTGTCGCCCTCCACGATATAGAGCTCCCGGCGCTCGGTGTCCCTGGTGCGGCAGTCCACAAATTTCTGGACCCGGTTAGAGATATCCACGTTGCCGGAGAGTTTCTTTTTGATATTGAGCCGGGCTTTCTCCGCGCTCTCCCGGCTGCGTTTGTTGATGAGGATCTGCTCGGCGATCTTCTGGGCGTCGAAGGGGTTTTCGATGAAGTAGACCTCCAGCTGGGCGCGGAGGAATTCGGTCATAGCCTCCTGGACAAACTTATTGGTGATCGACTTCTTGGTCTGGTTTTCGTAGCTGGTCTGGGTGGAGAAGTTGTTGCTGACGAGCACCAGGCAATCCTGCACGTCGTTCCAGGTGATTTTGCTCTCTGCCTTCTGGTACTTGCCCTGTTGCTTTAAAAACGCGTCGATGCCGCTGACGAAGGCTGACTTGACGGCCTTCTCAGGGCTGCCGCCATGCTCCAGCCAGGAGGAGTTGTGGTAGTGCTCGATGACCTGCACCGTGTTACTGAAACAGAAGGAGACCGACAGCTTGACCTTGTACTCGGGCTTATCCTCCCGATCCCGGCCCCGGCGCTCACTCTGCCAGAAGACAGGGGCGGTGAGGCTGCTCTCCCCCGCCAGCTCCATGACATAATCCACGATGCCGTTCTCGTACTTGAACTCAGTGGTCTCGAACTTGCCGTCCACCTGATTGCGGAACCGAAAGGTAATACCCGCGTTGACCACCGCCTGGCGCTTGATCACGTCCAGGTAGTACTCCACCGGGATATTGATGTCGGTGAACACGTCCAGGTCGGGTTTCCAGCGGAAGAGGGAGCCGGTCTTTTTCCGATCGGTAGGCTCCTTTTGGAGCCCGCCGACGTTCTCGCCCCGCTCGAAGTGGAGGGTGTACTTAAATCCGTCCCGGTGGATGACGGCGTCAAAGACCCGGGACGCGTACTGGGTGGCACAGGATCCCAGGCCGTTGAGCCCCAGGGAGTACTCGTAGTTATCGCCGTCGCCGTTGCCGTACTTACCGCCGGCGTACAGTTCACAGAAGACCAGCTCCCAGTTGAATTTCTGCTCTTTCTCGTTCCAGTCCACGGGACAGCCGCGGCCAAAGTCCTCCACCTCAATGCTCTGGTCCGCATAGCGGGTGACGGTGATGACGTCGCCATGGCCCTCGCGGGCCTCGTCAATGGCGTTGGACAAAATTTCAAAAACGGCGTGCTCACAGCCCTCCAGTCCGTCGGACCCAAAGATGACGCCGGGACGCTTGCGCACCCGGTCGGCTCCTTTCAGGGCGGAGATGGAGTCGTTGCCGTAGGTCTTGTTGGGCTTAGCCATTAGGTTTCCCTCTCAGTACATATATTCTATCAGTTTATTCTACCGCATTTCATACCTCGGTGTCAAGAAATGGTATGGAGACAAGAGGCGGCAAAAGATCGGCCCGCTCCGCAAGGAGCGAGCCGATCTCAACCGGTCTGCGCGAATTGAAAGAACCCTCATCCGCACAGCCAGATCCTGGACAGCCGCGCGAAAACTTATGCGTTGGGTGGTTGGTTTCCCATGTGAGAAACCGTTCCCAACGGACTCCTTTCGCCTTCCGCCTGAGGGCAAACCCCAGGTCTGCCCGAGGTTGCCCGGCACCGGCTTAAAAGGAGGTGCGCTTGACTTGTCCGAGCATAGTATGTGCATACTCTTTTTTCTTACACATGGAAAAGAGCGGTATATTTGCCGGAATATTTGTCCAGAATGAAAATACACTGAATCAAGGGAAAGGAGACGGTGTTATGGCAGAGCCCGCCAGGGCTTTTACCTTCCGCAAAAAGCGGCCCACGCCCGAGGAAGAGGAAAAACAGGCCCTCATGGAGGGGCTGATCCGGACGAGGACGCTCATCGCCCAGGCGTATTCCTGTTTCAACAGCACTCATGACCCGGACTTGATCGAGTCCTATGTCTTCGAGATCAACGCCCTCCAGGCCCGGTACTCCTACCTGCTACGCCGGGTGAAGGAGCTGGACGGCGCGGAGCGCGGATAAAGCTTGCCAAGGCCCTGGCTAAAAAACGCTTTGGAGGTGGGGCTTTGGAACGCTTTATGAATATTCTGCCCTGGCTGGCCGGAGGGCTGATCCTGGCGGTGGCGCTGGCCCTCCTGCGGCGGCCCCTGCGGGGATTGGCGCGCGTACTGGCCCGGACAGGAGTGGGACTGGCGGTACTCTATGCCCTGAGCTACGTAGGGGGCTTTATCGGGGTGAGCCTGGGCGTAAACCTGGCAAACGCCCTGGTGATGGGGGTGCTGGGCGTCCCGGGGCTGGGACTGCTGCTGATGGTACATTGGGTGCTGCGGTAAGGGATCGCGCGCAAAAATAGGACTTGACAACAGGGCCTCGTCCAAGTATAATATCCCTTGCGCTATGGACGATTAGCTCAGCTGGTAGAGCATCCGCTTGACGTGCGGGAGGTCACAGGTTCAAGTCCTGTATCGTCCACCAAAAAGACACCCTTTGGGGTGTCTTTCTTTTTTAGCCCGGGCTCTATCCGCTAAACGTTTAGGATGCCGCATGCGAGACACAGAGATAACCAGTCTGGACTTATCGCCCGAGCGTTTTACTGCTATTTTACTAAGATACCCTGATAGTTAACTCTGCCGTAACATCTTTTGCTTTTTTGCTTAACACCTCTTGGGTATCATAGTATCTGCAAGGGACAGTTTCTTTTTCATTTCATCCTCTTCCTTAGAGCAGGCCGGACGTCACGGGGCAGACGTCCGGCTTTCTCTTTTTTAATAGGATTAGGCTAAGAGATGGCCCTGTCGGATTGAATCCCCAAGGACAGTTATCTTATTAAGACTATTTATCCTGCCCTTCTTGATCTTGGTTGATTGTGTCAGGATATCTGCCTTTTTTAGTGCCCCTATCATCTTGTTTCAAAGGGCGCGGTTTCATCTTAACATTTTTTGTTCTGTCACCTTTCATAAAATCACCTCACCGATAGGGTGCCCGTCATAAATCAATTCCATGTACGCAGGAATGCTCTCGTACTTATCCACAGCCTGCTCCAAAATTGACGCCTCGGCCTTTCTTTCAAAGCTATATCACAGTCCATTCCCGAATTTTTAACTTCATGATTTCCCGCCGCCCCGTAAATAATAGAGGCGGTGATTCGTTTGAAACGTAGAAAACAATTTTTAATAGCCTTCCTTTTGACCGCCCTGTCTTTTCTCTGCTCAGGCAGGGCAGCAGGCGCCGCCGCCATGGGTACTGACGCACAGTTGGACGACTTGGTCATAACGCTGCTGATGCCGTCAATCAGCGAGGCGGCAGGCAGCTTTTACGAGCCTTATTTAACGATCAGACCGACTGTTGCGCCCTATTATGAGTCGAAAATTACAGAGATCCGAGGCGGAGGCTCCCATTATGCCGTCACCGTGGAGGTCCTGCCCTACGTCGGGCCGCACATTTCCGTGGGCAAAGACAGGATCACCCTGGATGTTCGGCAATACGCCGTGTCGGTAGAGCATTATGAGCATCTGGAAAGCCATGTCCTTCCGCAGCACCTTCAATCCTTGCTAAAAAAGCCTTTGCCATGAGCGTAAAAGACCGGAGACTCCTCCTGTACGGCGGAGCTGGACCGCACCGCGTCTACCTTCGCCTCGGGCCCGCCTCATGTGCCGGCGCCAAAATAACAAGACTGCGCTCCCCCAAAAGGGGGGAGCGCAGTCTTTGCCGTTACGTGCAGAAGGGAACCTTGGCGTTTCCCCTTCACACGGTCCTCCCTCCGGGTTTCTCAGACGGAGTGCCTATCGGCGGCCTGAATGAGACCGGGCTCCGCCGAGGCCTGGCGCCACGCGGCGAGGGCCTGCTGGACCTCAGCCCGCGTGGGAATGGACGCCGCCGCGCCCCGGCGGCCCACCGCCAGGGAGGCGGCCATGCCGGCCTGCTCCAGCGCGCTCTCCGGGTCTTCCCCCCGGCAGAGGGCAGCAAAGAAATACCCGGTAAAGGTATCCCCAGCGGCGGTGGAGTCAACGGTGCGGGTGGGGAAACTCTCCCGCCGGAGGAAACCCTCCCCATCGTCGCAGACGGCGCCCCGCTCCCCCAGGGTGAGAACCACCTTGCTACCCGGCCACCTGGCCCGGAGAGCGGCGCAGATGCGCTCAGGCTCCCGCTCTCCGGTGAGGCCCTCCCCCTCGATCTCGTTGAGGATGAACCAGGATACGCCGCCCAGCTCCGCGCGGAGGAGCGCATCGTCCAGAGGCGAGGGATTGAGCACCACCGTCATCCCCCGGCAGGCGGCCGCGCGGATGAGATAGTCGAGGCAGGAGACCTCATTCTGGAGAAAAAGCCAGTCTCCAGGCCCAAAGCGCTCCAGCACCCGGTCGATCTCCTCGCAGGTGATCGCCTGGTTAGCTCCGCCGTAGAGGAGGATGGAGTTGCGGCCCGCCAGGTCTACCTGTACTACCGCGTGGCCGGTGACCAACTCCTCTGAGCGGGTGACCAGAGAGACGTCCACGCCGCTCTCTCTCAGCTGATCCAGCAGGAAACGGCCATCCGCCCCTACCTTGCCCGCGTGAAAGACGGGAAGCCCGGCGCGGGCGAGGGCGATGCTCTGGTTGAGGCCCTTGCCGCCGCTGGTCACCTCCATGTCTACAGAGGAGAGGGTCTCTCCCTCCTGGACCAGATGCGGCACGATATAGGAGCGGTCAATATTCAGGGAACCAAAATTTAAAATCTGCATAAGGAACACTTCTTTCCGGGTAGTGCAACCGATTGACTTCGGCTCTTCCGTCCCTTATACTGAAAGGGAGGTTATAGGGGAGAGGGGAAAGGATATGGGTACTACGCTGAGAGATGTGGCCGAACGGGCCGGGGTGTCCCCGGCGGCGGTCTCGCTGGTACTCAACAAGAGGCCCAACCGTATCTCTGAGGAGAAACGGGCGCTCATTTTTCAAGTCGCCGAGGAGCTCAACTATATCCCCAACCAGAACGCGGTGGGGCTGGTCAAGGGCCGGAGCGAGATGCTGGGGGTGGTCATCCCCGACATCCGCAACCAGTTTTTTTCCGAACTGGTCAGCGGCATCGACGCGGCGGCTCTGGCAAACGGCTGGAACATCATCATCACCAGCTCCAACGACCGCAGCGCTTTGGACCTCCAGAACATCCGGGCCCTGGCGGCCCGGGACGTGGGAGCCATGCTCCTGGTTCCGGCGGGGGACGCCGGAGACGCGTCCCTGGAGGCATACCGGCAGGCCATCGCGTCCTTTGGCCGGCCTGTGGTGCTGATCGACCGCAGTCTTCCCGGCGTGGCGGCCAGCCAGGTGGCCATCGACCAGCGCCAGGGGGCCCGCCTCGCCATGGAGCATCTCATCTCCCTGGGGCACCGGAAGATCGCCTGCATTCTGGGCCCCCGCAGCATCTGCGCTCCCCGCCTTCTGGGCGTGGAGGACGCCTGCCGCGCCCGGGGGCTGACGCTGTCCGACGCCGACCTCTACCAGGCCGCCTACACGATGGAGAGCGGCTACGCGGCCGCCGACGCCGTGCTCCGGAGCGGCTACACCGCCGTGTTCTGTTTCAATGATATGATGGCCTATGGTCTCTATAAGCGGGCGCGGGAGCTGGGCGTATCCATCCCGGACGATATCTCGGTGGCCGGGTTCGACGACATCTTCTTCTCCGATTACCTGGAGGTCCCGCTGACCACGGTTTGGCAGCCCTCCTACCAGCTGGGGAAGACGGCCGCCCGCCGGGCCTTTCACGAGCTGGAGCACCCCGGCGAGTCCGCGGAGCTCTACCTGAAGCCCGAGCTGAAGATCCGCAGGAGCACCGCGCCCATATGATAGCGTTTTCTCCGCCATCCCGGCCCTCCGGCCGGGGTGGCTTTTTCACGCGCCCCCGGCCTCCCGCCTGGACGCTTTTTTCAGGGCGGCGCGGGGTCTGTTTCTGCGGTAGTAGCGCACGGAGAATAGGATCAGTCCCACAAGGGTGACGCAGTAGGGAATCGTCCGTACCAGGTCGGAGGGCCAGCCCAGCACACCCGCGGCGTTGGAAAAGGCGTCCGCCGCGCCAAACAGCAAAGACGTAAGGGCGGTGCCCACGGGCGAGGAGCGGCCCATCGCCTCGGCGGCGATGGCGATCCAGCCCCGCCCGGCCACCATGTCCCTGGAGAACCAGGAGACGTAGCCCATGGACATGAACGCGCCGCCCAGGCCCGCCAGCAAACCGGAGATGAGGAGCGCGGCGGCCTTTACGCGGGTCACGTGGATCCCCACCGACTCGGCGGCGTGCTCGTCCTCGCCCACAGCCCGCAGGTGAAAGCCCAAAGGCGTCCGCCGCAGGAGGAAGAAGACCACCACCACCGACAAAATGGACACATAGGTGAGGAGGTTGTGCCCGGAGAGGACCTCCCCCAGCACGGGGATGTCCTTGATGAGGGGCAGCTCCACCTGGGGCAGGACCCCGCTGGACACCGACGCGGAGGTCCCCTTGTCGTGGCAGAAGAGGTAGAGCGCGAAGACCGTACCGCCGGACGCCAGCGAGTTGATGGCGATACCGCCCAGGATGACGTTGGTGCGGTAATAGAGCGTGAAGAAGGCGAGGATGCCGGCGGAGGCGACGCCGGCGGCGATGGCGGCCAGCAGTCCCAGCCAGGCGCTGCCGGTGAGCGCGGAGCCCATCATCCCGACGAACGCGGCAATGAGCATGATGCCCTCCAGCGCGATGTTGGGGATCCCGGCGGTATTTGCCACTACCATGCCCATGGCGGCAAAGAGGATGGGAGTAGTGACCCGCAGGATGGAGTAAAAGAAACTGGGCGAGAGGACGACATTAATCAACGCTTGCATGCTTTACCCCCTTCTCGATCCACCTCTGACGGTACTTGTGAAGGAAACGTTCGGCGCTGACCAGCAAAATGATGAGCGCCTGGAGGATGGCCACCATCTCGGTGGGTACATCGCTGAGCCGGGCCACCATATCCGCGCCTACCCGCAGGTAGGCCACGAAGAGGGCGGCTCCCACGACGCCGAAGGGGTTGTTCCCCGCCAGCATGGCGATCATGGCCCCGTCGAACCCGTAGCCCGGCAGGGCGGTCCACTCAAACCGCTGGTGGAGGCCGATGGTCTCCACCGCGCCGCCCATACCCGCCAGCATGCCGGAGACCACATGGGCCAGGATGATGACCTTGGCGGTGCTGATGCCGGAGTACCGGACGAAGTTGGGGTTGAGCCCGGTCATGCGGATCTCATACCCCCATTTGGTGCGGTAGAGAAAGAGGTAGGTGAGCACCACACAGACCAGGGCGATGATCAGTCCCGCGTGGATGCGGGTCCCGGGGATCAGCTTGGGGAGCTGAGCAGTCTTGGCAAATTTAAAGGAGATCTGGCTGCCGGTGGTGGGGTCCCGCAGGAAGTTGGTGAGCAGCCAGAGCCCCACGCCCAGCAGGATATTGTTGAGCATGAGGGAGGTGACCAGCTCGCTGGCCCCCAGCTTGGCCTTGAGCACACCGGGAATCGCCATGACGACGGCCCCGATGACCGCGCCGGTCAGGACAATGACCAGCGGGTGGACCCCGGCGGGCATGGGCACAAAGATGGCGAGGATGGACACCAGCGCGCCGGCGATATAGTAGATGCCCTCCGCTCCCAGGTTGAAAAGGCTCGCCTGGAAGACCACCGACATGGCAAGGCCCGAGAAGATGAGCGGGATGGCCGCCTCCACGATGTTGCCGATATGGCGCGGTGAGTCGAAGGGGCCGAGCGTGAATATCTTGACTGCCTCCATCGGCGTGCTGCTCACCAGGAAAATGATGAGGTAGGCCGCCAGCAGGGCGATGAGAAGGGACACCGCCGTGCGCAGGACGTTAAAGCTGCGTTCCCGATTCATCGTGCCGCCTCCTTGATCCGTTCGGGGTCGTGCCGCTGTATGCCCAGCATACACAGGCCCAGTTCTTCTTCTGTGACGTATTTCACGTCGGGGAAATAGGCCACGATGCGCCCGCCGTACATGACCACCATGGAGTCGGAGAGTTTCATGACCTCGGAGAGATCGGCCGAGACCAGCATGACCGCGCAGCCGGAATCCCGCAGGTCCAAAATGCGCCGGTGGATGATCCGGGAGGCACCGATGTCCACGCCGCGGGTGGGCTGCTCCGCAATGAGCACCTTAGGTCCTCCGCTGCACTCCCGGGCCACAACGACCTTCTGCATATTGCCGCCCGAGAGCATGGATATCTTGCTCTCCGCGCCGCCGCACTTGATCTCATAGTCCTGGATGCACCGCCGCGCGAACGTGTCGATCTCTCTGCGTACCAGCACCCCGGCCTTGCCGGAGATGGGGCGTGTATAGTAGATATCGGAGATCAGGTTGTCGCTGATGGAAGCGCCCGCCGCCGCCCCCTGGCGGAGCCGGTCCTCGGGCACATAGCCCAGGCCCTTCTCCCGGAGGGCGCGCACGCGCTTGCGGGAGATGTCCTCGCCGTTGAGGGTAATCTTTCCGCTCTCCAGCTCGCGGGCGCGGGTCATCAGCTCGACGAGCTCTACCTGTCCGTTCCCCTGGACGCCGGCGACCCCCAGAATGGTCCCCGCCCTGACGCTGAAACTCACATGGTCCAGTACGGGCACGGCGGAGCCGCCGTAGTAGGAGACGTCCTCCACCTTCACCAGGGCCTCGCCCGGTCGGGCGGGCCCTTTTTCTAGCTCGCCGCCCGCGTCCCAGCCCACGATCTTGCTGGAGATATCGGCCTCGGTCATGTCCGCGGTGCGGTATATCCCCATGCCGCGGCCATTGCGCATAATGGTCACGCGGTCCGAAATGGCCTTGACCTCCCTGATCTTATGGGAGATAAAGATGATGGTGTGCCCCATCCTCTTCAGCTCGGCCAGCTCCTCGAAGAGCTGGTCGGTCTCCTGAGGGGTGAGGACGGCGGTGGGTTCGTCCAGAATGAGGATGCGGGCGCCGCGGGCCAGGGCTTTCAGGATCTCCACCTTTTGCTTGACGCCAACGGGCAGCGTCCCCACCACGGCGGTCGGGTCAATGTCAAAATGGTACTTCTCCCCCAGCTCCTTGGCGAAGGAGTCCACCTTGGCCGCGTCCACGAAGACGCCCTTCTTCGGCTCGATGCCCAGGGCGATGTTCTGGGCTACGGTAAAGGAGTTGACCAGCATGAAGTGCTGGTGGACCATCCCGATGCCGTTGGCGATGGCATCCTCGGAGGAGCTCATCTCCAGCTTTCTCCCCTCCAGTGTGATGGTCCCGCCGGAGGGCTTTTCCATACCGAAGAGGATCTTCATCAAGGTCGTCTTCCCGGCGCCGTTTTCCCCCACCAGGGCGTGGATCTCACCCCGGCGCAGGTCGAAATCCACGTCCTCGTTGGCGACGATACCGTTGCCGTATATTTTGGAGATATGCTCCATTTTGAGTACAGTCTGTTCTTCCATCAGGGCGCCCCCTTTTTGCATTCTGAATAGAAAGGGGCTGCTGCCCGCTGTGGGACGGCGGGCAGCAGTCTCCTTGCCTTATTCCATCAGGGCTTGGCGGCCTGGCGGATCTCCTCCACCCGGTCGGTGGACATGCCCACGGTGTCGATGGGCGTGATCGCGCCGGAGACCACCTTTTCCCATTCGGCGTCCACATAGCTGCGGCTCTCTGCGCTGAGCAGTTTCTCATAGAACTCGTTCTTGGCGATGGTGACGCCGTTCTCCTTCAGACCCATCATCTCGTCGGTCCCCCAGGGGATGGAGCCCTCAGTGAACCGTTTCACCGCCTCCGCGGTGTACTGGGGAATATTCTTGATGGCGGAGGTGATGATGAGATTGGCGGCGTCGGGGTCGCTGGCCTTCAGGCCCTCTGCCTGGTCGGAGTCGACGCCGATGGCAAAGCGGGCGTCGCCCTTGGCAACGAACTGCTTGGCGGCGTCAAACACGCCCAGGCCGGACGCGCCGGCGGCGGTGTAGATGATAGAGGTGTCCTGGTACATGATGAGGGCGTTCTCCTTGGCCTTGGAGGGGTCGGTAAAGCTGCCCACATAGGAGTAGGCCACCTTGATGTCGGGGTTCACGTGCTGGGCGCCGTCAATGTACCCGATGAGGAACTCGTTGATGCCGGGGATATCCAGGCCGCCGATGAACCCGATCTGGTTCACGCCCAGCTCCTCGGCCTTCTTGCCGGCCACCAGCCCGGCCAGGAAGCTCATCTCGCCCATCTTGGCCAGCATGGCGTACACATTGTCGGGCAGATCGGTCATGGTGGCGTCCACGTTGATAAACTTCTGCTCGGGGAACTCCCCAGCCGCTTGGAGCAGCGTGTCGTTCACAGCGTCGGATACGGTGAGGATCAGGTCATAGGAGCCGTCCTCGCAGTAGTCGAGGAACGTGGGGTACCACTTGGCCTGGTCGGTGCCCATCTCCACGGTCTTCACCTCGGCGCCCAGCTCGGACTTGATGAGGTCCATCGCGGAGTTGGTCGCGTCGAAGAACGACTTGTCGCCCAGCAGGCCGGGGACCAGCAGGGCCACCTTCAGGGTCGTGCCGTTCTTGGGGGTGTAGGCGGCGCCGGAGGGCGCGGGGGTGCCGGCACTCTGGCTGGGCGTGGGTGTGCCCGACGGGGCGGTGCTCCCGGCGGGGGTGCCGCCGCAGCCGGCCAGCAGGCTCAGCGTCATGACGGCGGATAGGGCAAGAGCAAGGACTTTTTTCGCTTTCATGTTCATACCTCCTGATAATTTGGGTGGATTGCGTTTTTCTATTGTCTTTTATCATCAACGGGAGATCACTCCCGCGGTGAGCACAGCAGGTCGATACTGCGGACGATCAGTTCTCCCGCGCGGGCGGCCTCCGCGCGATCCAGGACCAGCACGGACCCGTGGGGGTTCTCCTCTAGGACGGTGCGGCCCCGCTCCTCGCCGGAGAGAACCACGTTTACTCTGCCCCGGCGTCCCGAAAAGAGCTGAGGCTGGAGGAGCCAGGCCACCGCGCAGGGGTCGTGCATCACGCAGCCCTCCGCGCCGAAGAACGCGGCGTTCCTGCCGTAGAAATCCATCAGCTCACAGAAAAACCGCCCGGCGGTTCCCCGTTCTCTCAAAAATTCGAACTCCCGGGAGAGAAGACTGACCTGCTCGGTCACGTCCAGACCGCTCATGACCACCGGCACGCCGGATGTGTAGACGATCTGGGCCGCCTCCGGATCCACCAGGATATTAAACTCGGCATACTCAGTCACATTCCCATGGGCAAGTCCGCCGCCCATGAGGGAGATGACCTCGATCTTCTCCCCCAGCTCGGGCCAGGTCCGCAGCAAGAGGGCCAGGTTGGTCAGCGGCCCCAGGGCCGCGATGGCCACAGGATCGTCCGCATCCCGCAGCAGGTCCCGCAGCAGCTCCACCGCACAGCGGGGGTCTACCGCGTACCGGGGATCGGGCTCCAAGCCGTGTCCGTCCATCCCCGTTTTTCCATGGAACTGGTCGGTGACCATAGGCCCATTGATCAGGGGCCGCGCCGCGCCCTGGGCGATAGGGACCCCCATGCCAGCAGCGGTGCAGATAATCTGGGCGTTGCGGGTGCTGTTGTGCACGTAGTTGTTGCCGCAGACCGTGGTGATCCCCAGTAGCTCAAGGGACTCCGGGTGGGCCATTGCCATCAGAATCGCGACGGCGTCGTCGTGCCCGGGGTCGCAGTCAATGATAAGCTTTCTCATCCCCGCGTCTCCTCATCATACCCCTGGGCCAGCGCCACCGTACGCCGGGCAAGCTCGGAGATGGCCGTCTCCGCGTAGCCATGGACGCCGGAGCAGAGCCTGTCCCTCAGCGGCGCGGTCCAGGTCGTGGGTATGCCCTCCGCGCCCAGCAGGACTCCGAGGACGGACCCCGCGGTGGCGGCGTTGCAGTCGGTGTCAAACCCGGCCTCTACCGCGAGGCCGATGGTGCGGGTAAAATCCATCGCCCCGTAGAGAAGCGCGGCGGCCACCACCATGGCGTTGGGCACCACATGGCACCAATCAAATGGGTCGGCCTCGTCCCAGGCGGCGTGTATGCGGCCGAGGACGGTCTCGGCGTCGTCCCCCGCCCTGTGCCAGGCCAACACCTGATTCACGCCCTCGGCCAGGCGGCAGCGTGCCGGTATCTGGCCCAGCCCCGCCCGGAGGACGTCGGCGGGCTCCCCGCAGGCATAGGCCGCCGCCGTCATAGCCGCGGCAAACATGGCCCCGTAGAGGCCGTTTTTGGTGTGGGAAATCCGCCCATCCCGCCAGGCCATCCCGGCGGCGGCCTCGGGGTCGCCCGGGTTCACCCAGCCATAGAGGTCGGTGCGTATCTGCGCCCCAATCCACTCCCGGTAGGGGTTGCAGTACTGAGCGGACTGAGGCGGGGCAACGAGGCCCGCCAAATTCCGGTAGGCCACCCGCTCCGCCGAGCAGGTCAGCAGGAACGGAAGGCTCGTGAGCCAGCCCACCGCCACATCCTCCGATGTGAAGTCCCTTCCCTTCCGCTCCAGTATCTTCAGGCTGAACACGGTATAGTTGGTGTCGTCGTCCTCCCGCATACAGTCCACGTGGTTGATCCAGTTCTTCGTCAGCGCGTCATAGGGGCCGGGACCGTCCTCCACGCCGTATTTTTCCCGCAGCTCCGCGCCGATATCCGAGGAGAGGTAGCGCTGGATGGGGTAGTTGCCGGTCTCCCGCAGCAGACCCAAAATCCGCTCCCGCCGCCAGGCCTCCACCGGCTGGCCCAGGAGGCACCCGGCGCTCCGCCCCAGCCAAGCGCCGTAGGTCCTGCCATAGCGCTCGTCCGGCGGTGTCGGCGCGGCGCCGCGGACTTCCATGGGCCTGAGCGCGCGGATCTCCTCCAGCCCATCCGGCTCCTCGTAGGGAAAATCTCCACGGACGGGGAGCGCCTCCAGCGCCTCGCAGAGAGACGCCGCCGCCCGCTCCCGCTCCGGCCCGGCGGGAATCTCGGAGAGGCCCTCGGCCCGGGCCCGCAGCGCCTCGGGTATGCACTTGCCCTCCTGCTCCGACTGGCGCAGCTCATATGAAATGTCCTCACTCACGCGCATCCAGAGTTCCCGTTCCAGCATCTCAACTTCCCTTTCCTTCCGCTCTGCGGGCGATGGTTCCAATCTATGGTACGTTTTCTCGTTTAAATTCCATTGGTAAATCGCTTTACCTTTAATGAAAGTATATAAATCTCTTCTTAAAATGTCAACTGCAAATATATGCCGCGTATTATTTTTGTAAGATATGTCTGTTCACCCTATGCTGCTTTGTAAAAAACGTCAAAGAAAAGCAACGGCCCGCGGGGCGCGCTGCAACGGTCGCCGACAAAGAAACGAGACTGCGCGCGCCCAAAGGGGCCGCACAGTCTCGCAGCAGGTTGAATTATGGAAAAGAAAACAAGCGCCAAGATAGGAGCGCCGCGGTACTGGAGCCGGCGGTCACATGGATTTGAGCGGCTCCTTCAGGAAGAGATCCACGCGCCCCACGCAGTCGCCCTCACCGATAAAATAGATCGTATCGCCGGCCAGAAGTTCTGCGTAGGGGCCCGGGGAGCGGATCAGAGTGTCTCCGCGGCGGATGGCCACCACGGTGGCGGCGGTGTTCTGCCAGAAATTCAGTTCAGAGAGGGTCAGGCCGATACAGGATGCGCCCTCCCTGATCTGCACGGAGAACGGGGCCAGCGGATTCAGCGCCTGGAAACGGGCCGTGTGGTCCACAAGTCTTGCGATGGCTTCCCGCAGCTCATCCCCATCCTTGGCGAGGCGGTTGAGACACCCAATGGCGTCCCGCTTATACTCGGCCAGTGTACCCGCGTGCTGGAACCGGTTTAGGAAGACAAGCGCGTTTTCGTAGGACTTGATGACCACGCCGCTGCCCTTCACCGTGTCTACAATGTTCAAGTCGGCGAGGATGGCGATGGCCTTGCGGGCGGTCTCTGAGGAGACGGAGTACTGGCTCGCGATAAGGGAACGGGCATATATTTTCTCCCCGATGCTGTACTGGTGATCCACGATCTTGGCGGCGATATCCGCCGCAATCTGCTGATATCGCGCGCCCGTCACCTGAACGCTCTCTTCCATAGAGGGACACCTACGTCTTTCTGTTTGTTGATGGACCCATTATGCCATAAGCGTAAGTAAATGGCATAATGGACGCTTTGCAGCTATTATACCCCAGAACGTGAAAAATGCAAGGACATGGGCTAAGATACGCAGGCCAGGAGGGCCGCTTTTGTGATAATCCCCAGCAGAGTCCCGTCCTCCTCCACGACGGCGATGGGGAACCGGGTCTGAGCTGTCAGCGGAATGATATCTCCCGCCAGCGTATCGGGAAGTACCTTGACCACCTCTTGCTCGATCATTTCGGTCAGGGGAACACCCTCCTGCCGCGCCGCGACGGCGGCCTCCACCGTCACCACGCCTGAGAGGCGCATCTTCCCATCCACCACATAGGCGCTGGAGAACCCCTCCTTCTGCATCTGGCGCAGTGCGTTGGCCGGGTCGTCCTTTTCATGGGCGAGGCAGACGTGGGTGGTCATCACCTGCCGGGCGGTGAGCACCTGGGTCTTATCTGCGCTCTCGATGAACTGCTTCACATAGTTGTCCGCAGGCTGGGCGGTCATGCGCTCGGGCGTATCGATCTGGACGATTTTCGCGTCTCGCATGATGGCCACTGTGTCGCCCAGTTTAAAGGCCTCGTTCATATCGTGGGTAATGAACAGGATTGTCTTGCCCAGCTTCCGCTGGATCTGCAGCAGCTCGAACTGCATCTCGCTGCGCACCAGCGGGTCCAGAGCCGAAAAGGGCTCGTCCATCAGCAGCACCTCGGGGTCGTTGGCCAGGGCCCGCGCAATGCCCACCCGCTGTTTCATGCCGCCGGACAGGCTGAAGATGGGCTTTTGCTCCCAGCCCTTGAGGCCCACCATCTCAATGAACTCCATGGCCCGCTCCACACACTGGACCTTGGGCAAGCTGCGCACCTCCAGCCCATAGGTCACGTTTTCCAGCACCGTGCGATGGGTGAAGAGGCCGAAGTTCTGAAAGACCATAGAGATTTTATTGCGCCTTAGCTCCAAAAGCTCCTTCTGGCCCATGGCGTCCACAGCGTGGCTCTCAAAGTACACGTGCCCGCCGGTGGGGCGCAGGAGCTGGTTAAAACAGCGAATGATGGTGGACTTGCCGGAGCCGGACAGGCCGATGATGGAAAATACCTCACCCCGCCGCACCTGAAAGGATACGTCCCAGAGGGCCACGGTCGCCCCCGTCTTCTGGCGGACCTCCTCCTTGGTGTGCCCGGCCGCCATCATGCGCGCCGCCTCCGCTTTGTTAGCGCCGTAGATCTTGGAGACCTTTTGCGCCTCCAATACAACCTCGTTCTCATCCATCTGCTTTCACCTCGCTTCGCTTGACCGCAGCCTGAGTGAGCCGGTCCAGAATCACCGCCACGATGACGATGGCGATGCCGGGCAGCAGCGATTTGCCCACCTGCACCTGGTTGGTGGCCACCAGAATCTCCATGCCCAGGCCGTTGGCCCCGATCAGGGCGCAGGTGACCACCATGGACATGGCCATCATGATGGTCTGGTTGACGCCAGCCATAATGGTGGGCTTGGCCTGGGGGATCTGCACCTTGACGAGCGTCTGCATCTTTGTGGCGCCGAAGGCGCGGGAGGCCTCCAGCATCTCGGCGTCCACATAGAGCAGGCCGTGGCTGGTCATACGCACCATGGGCACGATGGCGTAGATGGTGGTGGCCAGCAGGGCGGGGGTGGTGCCCACGCTGAAGAGGAGCACCGCCGGCACCAGATAGACCCATGAGGGCATGGTCTGCATGGTGTCCAGCACAGGGCGCACCACGCGGTTGGCCCGGCTGCTCATTGTTAAGAGCACCCCCAAAGGGAACCCCAGCAGGATACACAGCACCACGCTGGCGATGACCACGCTGAGGGTCTGGAGCATATGGCCCCAGAGTCCGCTGCAGCCGATGAAGGTGAGCAGCAGCCCGTAGACCAGACCCAGACGCCACTTCTTCGTGAGATAGCAGGTAAGGGCCACCACGGCCAGCACAAGCACGATCCAGGGTATCCACTCCAGGGTGCCCCGGATGGCGCCGATGACGGTGGTGACGGCGTCCTTGATGGCCCCGAGCACGCCGCGGTGCCGCACGGCGAAACCCTTGACCGCCGCGTCCACCGCGTCTCCCAGGCGGAACTGCCAGGCCTGCGGGAATTGGAGGATATAATCCTCAAAAAACTGAGACATCGGAAGGGCCCCCTATCCCTGTTTCGCCAGGTACTCCCGCAGGGCGGCGGCGTTCTTCTCGGGCAGCCACTGGTCCAGCAGGTCGTCGTTCTCCTTCAGGAGCCAGACGGCGGTCTCCTCATAGGAGGCCTTAGTCTCGTCCATATAGGCCAGGGCCCCAGAGATAAGAGCGCTGCCCGTCCGGTAGTTTTTGAAGAACTCCACCAGCTCGGGGGCCTTCTCGGCAAAGCCCTTGCTTCTGACGATCTTCAGCTCCTGGGCGGGATAGGCGCACGCGCCCTCAAAGTAGTCCTTCTCGTTGTAGGGTTCGTCCTCCAGCAGCACCAGGTCCAGCTTGCCGGTGACCACGGTGGGCTCATAGCAGTAGCCCACCCAGGGCTCGCCCAGGTTGTAGGCCGAGGTCAGAGCCGCAAAGATGGCCGCCTCGCTACCCAGGCGGGTGTAGGTAAAGCCCTCGTCCAAGCCGTAGAGCTGGTACTTCTTGTACAGAACCTCGTCGGCCATGTAGCCCGGCGTGCCGCCGTAGATACGGCCCTTGGTGGGGTCCTCGTCGTCGGGGAAGACGTCAGGATAATTTTTCAGGTCCTTCACGGTCTTCAGTCCCGGCGCCATGGGGGCGATGCCCCTCTCTGGGTCCCCCTCGATCACATAGCGGGGAACGTAGAGGCCCTGGCGGCTGTCAGGCACCAGTACGCCCAGATTCACGATGTCGCCCCGCGCCAGGTCGTCGGGGTAGGAGAGGACGTTGTCGGTCCAGCTCTCGATGTCCAGGTCCACCTCTCCGGCAACGAGGGCCTGCCAATTCATGTTGGACGAGGCGGTGGAGGTCTCGAAGGTGTAGCCCTCATAGGCGTGTTCCACCACCAGCTCGGCAATGGTGTTATGTATCACCTGGCTGTCCCAGCCGTTGTTGGTGGCCGTGATCTTGACGGGCGCGGCCTTGGCCGGGCCGCAGCCGGCCAGAGCACCCGCGAGAAGGCCGGCCGCTGTAAGGGCCGCAATCATCTTACGTTTCATTTTGTTCCTCCTGTTCAACATAGATTTTTGTCGAACCAGCAACCTTTATGAAATACAGAGTTGTTGGTTTAACAACTTAATGTTAACACAAGGTTGTTACTTTTGCAACGGTAAATCGCATACTAAGGAAGAAAGATGCGCCTTGGCGATCAAAAATCTCGCGTAACGGCCGATTTTCAATCGCCAAGGCCGGGGCAGGGCATCATTTACAGTTCCGTATGGATTTCCCATGCAAAAAAACGATGACAATGCGTTTTCGTCCATTTCATTACGTGTTTTGGGCGCATTTTGCAGTGGATTGCGGCGCTTTCCTCTTCCTTTTGTACGCCTGATTGAACGTTTGCCTTGCGGTTTCCATTTCTGTGTACTATACTGAAACCAGCCGAAAGTTTATGAGATCGCTCAATTAAGGAGGAGACGTAATGAACTACGTGCAGTTAAATAACGGTGTGAAGATCCCTCAGCTGGGGCTCGGTGTTTTCCAGACGCTGGAGGGGGATCAGACGCGAAACGCAGTGAAATGGGCGTTGGAAGTCGGATACCGCCACATCGACGCGGCTAAAATTTACGGTAACGAAAAAAGCGTCGGCCTTGGAATGCGAGAGAGTGGGGTGGCGCGGAGTGACATCTTCCTCACCACAAAGCTCTGGAACGAGGACATCCGCAGAGGGCGCGCAAAGGCCGCCTTTGAGGAGAGCCTTGAGGCTCTTGGGACGGATTATATTGATCTCTACCTGATCCATTGGCCCGCCGACGGCTACGAGCAGGCATGGGCCGACATGGAGGAGCTCTACGCCGACGGGAGGATCAGAGCGATCGGCGTCAGCAATTTCCACAGGCATCATCTGGAGCGCCTGGAGAAATCGGCAAAGGTCCTCCCCGCCGTGGATCAGATCGAGTCCCATCCGTACCTCAATAACCAGGAACTGATCGATTTCTGCCACGGCAAGGGAATGGCTGTCGAGGTGTGGAGCCCTCTGGGCGGCACGGGCGGAAACCTGATGGAGGACGCGGCGCTGCGGGACCTTGCGGAAAAACACGGCAAGACCCCGGCCCAGATCATTCTGCGCTGGGATATCCAGCGGAATGTGATCGTCATTCCCAAGTCCACCCACCAGGAGAGGATTATCTCCAATCAGGAAGTTTTCGATTTTGAGCTGCCGGAAGAGGACATGGCGCTCATCAACAGCCTCAACCGGAATCAGCGGGTCGGGTCTGACCCGGATAACTTTAACTTTTAATACTCCGCAAACATAAAATGCCGTCTGAATTTGATTTCAGACGGCATTTTTTATGCCGAAAGTGTTTAGTCAAAAAGAGGGATGACCACAAAATTAAACCGTTCCGCATTGGTAGCCCGTTGCGGCGTTGTACCCGCCATTGTGCCGGGGGACGTATCCCAGACGGTACCCACCGCGCGGGCCTGCTGGCGAGAGATATCGACATGATGGAGATTACCTTCCGCACCGCAGCTGCTAAGGATAGCACCGCCGCCGTGGTGAAGGCGTCCCCTGAGATGCCGGTAGGCGCCGGTGCCCGGGTCCAGCGATAAACGGCCTGATAACGAATTAATCCCCCGAAGTGAACCTCCGGGGGATTTTAGCCGTGGGAATACAGATATGACGAAGGGAAAAGACTGTCTTATAGTACATTCGGGATATGCAAGATTGTCCCTGCCAACTTCTTTTGCCCGTTTCATATAAACTGAACCCGGTGGCTAATTAACTGACCATCAAGTTAACTTTGACAGGTTGAAGAGCACCCGACGCGCAAAGTACGCCGGGTGCTCTTGATTGTATAGCTATAAC
>DATMXU010000179.1:0-13768 GCA_035562355.1 Pseudoflavonifractor sp. | reverse complement strand
GAATATTCATTCAAATAAATTCTAGTTATAGTCACGATTTTGAAAAATATACTTGCATATTCCCGGTATGGCGTGTATAATTTGCGTATCATCCAATCACGGATATGAGGAGAGAATGAATATGAAATACGCAAAGAAAGTGCTTACGCTGGGTTTGGGCCTGGCAATGTGCGTCACCCTGCTGGCCTCCTGCTCCGGCGGTCAGACCGGCGGCAGCCCCACTCCCGGCGCTGCCGCACTCGCCACCGTCGCATCCGGAAAGCTCACCATGTCCACCAACGCGCAGTTCCCCCCCTATGAGATGGCGAAGGGCGACGGCAGTTTCGAGGGCATCGATGTGGAGGTGGCCGGCAAGATTGCCGAGAAACTGGGTCTGGAGCTGGTCGTGGACGACATGGACTTTGACGCCGCCCTTCTGGCTGCCCAGAACGGCAAGAGCGACATCGTCATGGCGGGCGTCACTGTGAATGAAGACCGTCTTGCCGTCATGGATTTTTCTGACTCCTACGCCAAGGGCGTGCAGGTTATCATCGTGAAGGAGGGCTCTCCCATCGCCACTGTGGATGACCTGGCCGCCGCCGACAAGATCGGAACCCAGCGCGGCACCACCGGTAATATCTACTGCTCCGACGATTACGGTGACGAGCACGTCACCGCCTATGACGACGGCGCCACCGCCGTCCAGGCCCTCAAGAACGGCCAGGTGGACGCTGTGGTCATCGACAGCGCCCCCGCCCAGGAGTACGTGAAGGCCAACCCCGGCCTTGTCATCCTGGATACCGAGTACGCCAACGAGGACTACGCCATCGGCATGAAGAAGGGCAACACCGCGCTTTTGGACGCTGTGAACGGCGCGCTGAAGGAGCTGACCGCCGACGGCAGCGTGCAGGCGATCGTTGACAAGTATATCCCCGCCGAGTAAGCATATCCAAAAAGAGGGCGGCTCTGTGGCCGCCCTCTTTCACTGACGTCAGGAAAGAGAGGGGAAACCTCCATGGATTGGGCACAACTGTATGCCACGCTGAGCGAACAGCTCCGGGCGGGCGCCAAACTGCCGCTCTGGCAGGACTTTTTCGTCAGTTTCTACCGGGCCTTTGTGGACGGCGGCAACTGGCGGCTCTACCTCAAGGGCGTGCTCACCACCTTGGAGGTCACCGTACTGGCCCTGCTGATGGGCATCGTCCTGGGCGTGCTGGTGGCTGTGATCCGTACCGCCCACGACCAGCAGCGGCCGGGACATAAAAATCCCGTCCTGGGCTTTGTCAGCGCCGTCTGCCAGGTGTATACCACCGTCATCCGTGGTACTCCCATGGTGGTGCAGCTCCTCATCATGGGCACCATCGTCTTTGCCACCAGCCGGAACTTTACTATGGTGGGCGTGCTGGCCCTGGGCATCAACTCGGGAGCCTATGTGGCCGAGATCGTGCGCGGCGGTCTGATGAGCGTGGACGCGGGCCAGTCTGAGGCCGGGCGCAGCCTGGGCCTCGGCTATGCGGACACCATGCGGTTTATCGTCATCCCCCAGGCCTTCAAGAACATCCTGCCCGCCCTCGGCAACGAGTTCATTACCCTCTTCAAGGATACCGCCCTCATCACGGTCATCGGCGGGAAGGAGCTGCTCTACGCCGCCAAGGCGGTGGGGGCCAGCACCTACAGCGTCATGTTCCCCTATCTGGGCGCTGCCGTGATCTACTTAGTGCTGGTCATGATCCTCACCTGGTTTCAGGGCAAGCTGGAAAGGAGGCTGCGTCAGAGTGATAAGCGTTAACCACCTCTCCAAGGCCTTCGGCGACCATCTGGTCCTGGACGACATCACCGAGCAGATCGGGCAGGGGGAGAAGGTCGTGATCATCGGACCCTCCGGCTCCGGTAAGTCCACGTTCCTGCGCTGCCTCAACCTGTTGGAGTTCCCCACCAAGGGCACCATCACCTTTGACGGCACCGTCATTACCGACCCCAAAACCGACATCAACGCCATCCGCCGCCAGATGGGTATGGTATTCCAGCACTTTAACCTCTTCCCCAACATGACCATCCGAAAGAACATCACCCTGGCCCCTGTGCGCACGGGCCTCATGAAACAAGACGAGGCCGAGGCGGAGGCTGTAAAGCTTCTGGAGCGGGTGGGCCTTGCCGACCGGGCTGAGTCCTACCCCGCCCAGCTCTCCGGCGGACAGAAACAGCGCATCGCCATCGTCCGGGCCCTGGCCATGAAACCCAAGCTCATGCTCTTTGACGAGCCCACCTCCGCCCTGGACCCCGAGATGGTCGGCGAGGTGCTGGAGGTCATGAAGGAGCTGGCCCACGAGGGCATGACCATGGTGGTGGTCACCCACGAGATGGGCTTTGCCCGGGAGGTGGGTACCCGCGTCCTCTTTATGGACGCCGGCAAGATACTGGAGCAGAACGCCCCCCAAGAGTTTTTCGCCAACCCCAGGGAGCGGCGTACCATCGACTTTTTGTCCAAGGTACTGTGAAGAATCATGGAAAATCAGAGGAGGACCACCGGGCCGGTGGTCCTCCTTTTTGAATGGAAATCAGTTGAAGAATCCTACCGTTGCCGGTCTGCCGTCCCATAGCGCATCCTCGTCAGAGCGGTAGTACATGCGCGTGACCGAGCCGTCCGCTTTTGTATAGTCAATCGCAAAGACCTGCCCGGCCTCCACTGGCATGGGATATTCGCTGTAAGGCAGCAGATTTCCCGTTTTGGGTCTGCCTTTAAAATCGTCATATGCATACTCAAGACGCCAGAACTCCCTGTATACATACTCCGGTGAATAGCTTGATATGTCTTCACCGCCGAAGTAGGGCGCCTCATAATCCGCGCCGTTCACTGGGATAGTATCCACCCGGTCGGGATCGGTCTTCAGGGCCAGCCAGATCAGGTCCTCCGAGTGGACAGGATCGCCGTAGCGCACCTTCAGTTGGTTCCCCATGCAGGGGACCGAGCTGTCTGCATTCATGGCGTCGAGCCCGGTGTGCATGAAACCGTAGATACCCATGACGTGCTCGCCTCTGAGCTTGTCGAATTCACGGATAAAGTTCTCCGCCATCTTATTTTCCCGATAGGCGGGGCCCGGAGCATGTTCATGATAGTACCGCCCCTGAGCAATGGCCTCTTCGGTCAAACGGTACTGCTCGGTGTCCTCCAGGTGGTGCTCTTGAAGATACTGTAAAAATTTCACTCCATTTGTTTCATATCCATGTCCTACGTCGGTCCCGTGAAAGACAGTCTCGGGGCACCGGTCCTTAATGCTCTGAAAAAACGTTCGGTAGAACGGGCTGGCCGCGTCGGACCCGGCCCAATCCTCGAAGAGCGCGTCGAGGATCTCGTCACTGTCCGAGTGCATCCACAGGTTTAGAAGCTCTCCATCAAAATAGGGCAGCTCGAAAAATAAGTGCCGCATGCCCTCCCCGTGGTAGTAGTCGTACCAGAGCTCAAATTCCCGCTCCTGAATCTTCTCCACCGCGTGGCGCTCCCCGTACAGGTAGATTTGCCCCTGCTCCCGGGGTCTGAGCTTGATTCACAGTACCGCCGCCAAAATAAGCGCGGCGGCCAGCGCGGCCAGGATGACCAGTCTCCTTGTGCGTCTCATCAACCAGTTCCCCCAATCAGCGTTTTGAATCCCAATCAAAAGCCGCGGGCCTTTTGTAAAGGGCCCGCGGCGTACTGTGAATTGGTGGGGCGGGAGGTCTATTCGGCCGAGATCATATAGTAATAGACCGGCTGGCCCCCGGCCAGAAGGGTGATCTCTGCCTTGGGGCAGGCCCTGCGGAAGATGTCCAGAGCGCCCTGGGCGTCCTTCTCAGAGACGTCGGCGCCGTAGAACAGGGTAATGAAATCGGCGCTCTGCTGCCGCTCCGCCCTGGCCAAACGCTTGAGCAGCTTGTCAATGTTCCGGTCGGTGCCGAAGAGCTGATGCTCGGTCAGCGCCAGGTAATCCCCCCGCTTAATGGCAAACCCGTCAAAATCCGAATCACGGGCGGCATACGTGATCTCGCTGGTGGATACCCGGGCCAGAGCCTCGCTCATGGCGGCGGCGTTGATCCCGGCGTCGGCGTCGGGGTCGAAGGCCAGCAAGGCCGAGATGCCCTGGGGCACCGTCTTACTGGGCAGCACCACCACCTGCTTGCCCTCTACCAGGGGGATGCACTGCTCGGCGGCCATAATAATGTTCTTATTGTTGGGCAGGACAAAGACCACCTCGGCGGGCGTGGCGTCGATCTCCCGCAGAATGTCCTCAGTGGAGGGATTCATGGTCTGCCCGCCCGAGATGATGCCGTCGCAGCCCAAGTCCCGGAAAACGGCGGCCAGCCCCTCTCCCGCGCAGACGGACACAAAGCCGAAGGCCTTATCGGGCGCGGCGATCTTCCGCTCGGCGGTCCCGTGGGCCTCCTCCGCCAAAATCTCGGAGTGCTGGTTGCGCATGTTTTCGATCTTCACGGTCTGGAGCGCGCCATAGGTCAGCGCCTCCTCCAGCACCCGGCCGGGGTTGTTGGTGTGGACGTGGACCTTGATGATGTCGTCATCCTCCACCAGTACCAGGCTGTCGCCCAGCGCGTTGAGGAAACCGCGCAGGGCCTCCGGATCCTTCTTATTGTCCCGGGAGCAGATGAACTCGGTGCAGTAGCCAAATTTGATCTCCTCGGTGGAGAAACCGCCAAAGTCGGCCCTCTCCTTGGCGGCGGGTACGCCTTCGTCGGCACCCTCGGGCATAGGCTCGCCTCTCAGCTCGTCCAGCATACCCTGGAGGATGACCAGAAAGCCCTTGCCCCCCGCGTCCACGACCCCCGCCTTCTTCAGGACGGGGTTTTGATTGACGGTGTCCGCCAGCGCCACGTGGCCTTGGCGGATGGCGGCCTCGAGTACGGCCTCCGCGCTGCTGTTCTCCCGGGCGGTGGCGGCGGCCTGAGCGGCGGCCAGCCGGGAAACGGTGAGGATGGTGCCCTCGGCGGGTTTCATCACCGCCTTATAGGCGGCGGCCACGCCATAATCCAGAGCGACGGCGAAGTCCTGACCGTCGATGGTCTCCTTGTCCTTCACGGCTTTGGCAAAGCCGCGGAACAGGAGAGACAAGATGACGCCCGAGTTGCCCCGGGCGCCCCGCAGCAGGGCGGAGGCGGTCATGGAGGCGGCCTCGCCCAGAGTATCGGCCTTTTTCTTATGCATCTCGGCGGCGGCGGTGCCGATGGTCAGGCCCATGTTGGTGCCAGTATCGCCGTCGGGCACAGGGAAAACATTCAGCTCGTTGATGTGCTGTTTCTGTATGTTAATGGCTGCCGCAGCGTGGATGACCATGCGCTGAAACGACACGCCGTCAATGGTCTCTCTCATGTCGGTAGTTCCTTTCTTTTCTGGTCGGCACGGGCGGAGGCCCTCAGCCAAGCACCATAGAATCAATAAAGACGTCCACGCTCCGGACCTCTACACCGGTGGTGCGGCTGACGTCGTACTTGACTCGTTCCATAATCGCCCGGGAAATGGCAGTCAGGTTCACGCCATTATCCACGATGATGTGGAGCTCGATGGAGACGGAATTATCCTCGTGATATGTGACCTTGACGCCCTTCGCCATAGACTCCCGGCGCAGCAGATGCACCAGCCCGTCGGTGGCGGAGCGGACAGCCATACCCTTTACACCATAGCAATTGGTGGCGGCGCCGCCTGTGATGTTGGAGAACACATCGCCGCTGATGCGGATCTCGCCCTTTTCGGTTCGCAGCTTCATAGGGACCTTCCTTTCTGTGAGGGGTGGGGGCAAGCTGATTTCTTTTCATTCGTTTCTATATTCTATTCTATTTCCATGGAAATTACAAGGGAAAAAGTTTACGGAGGTGATTGTAATTTGCCGTGAAAACGTGTACACTATACATATCTATCATCATAGGAGGCGACCATCTGTGAAAGTTGCCCGTTTTGTGCTAAAAATCGTTGCCGTCTCCCTGGGCGCGGCGGCGGCCGCCTGCTGCATCATCGCCTATTGGGATAAAATCGCCGGGTTCCTCGGTAACGTCCGTGGCAAGCTGGCCGAAAAGCGCATCAGCTGTTGCCATCGCAGCGAGTACGACGACTACGCCGACTGGGACGAGGTATAATAGGTCAAAAAAGAGTGCCGGAGCTTGCTCCGGCACTCTTTTTATCTACTGCAGGAACCCCGCCAAAATCCGCTCCTCGGCCTCCTCCGCGGTAAGGCCCAGGGTCATCAATTTCATGATTTGGTCCCCCGCGATACGCCCGATGGCGGCTTCATGGATGAGCTGCGCCTCCACGTGCTCGGCCACGATGGCGGGGATGGAGGAGATCTTGGCGCTCCCCATGATGATGGAGTCGCACTGGACATGCCCAAAGCATCGGGCGTTGCCCGTCACCTTGGGGTAGAAAATCTGCTGGGAGCTGCCCTGGGCCACGCTGCGGGAGATGACCCGCCCGCTGGCGTCCTCCCCGTCGAGAACGATCTCCATGATGCTCTCGGCGGTCTGCGCTCCGTGGGTGAGCAGCTTTTCGTTGATGACCACCTCGGCCCCCTTGCCGACCACCACCCTGGTCTCCCGCTTGGTGGAGTCCACGCCCCGTATCTGAGTGGTGTCCAGCTGAATGAAGGCACCCTCGTCCAGGTACACGATGGTCTGAGGGTTGAGGATGCGCTTGCCGGTGCCCTCCCCCTCGCCGTAGTGTTTCTCCACATAGCGTACCCGGGCATTTTTACCCAGGTAAAAGGTATGGATGCCGTCGTGCTGGGCGGTCTCGCAGCCTGAATTGTGGATGCCGCAGCCGGCAATGATGTCTACGTCGCAGTCCTCGCCGATGTAGAAGTCGTTGTACACCATGTCGTTCAGGCCCGACTGGGTGAGGATGACCGGGATGTGCAAGCTCTCCCGCCTGGTGCCGGGGGCAATATGGATGTCGATACCCGGCTTGTCGTTCTTGGTCTCAATGACGATGTTGGCCGAGCTGGAGCGGCCCTCCAGCTTACCGTTTTTGCGGATGTTGTAGGCCCCTTGAGGGGTGCCCTCCAGGTCGGCGATCTCCCGGAGAAGATTTTGTTCCATCTGGTTCATCGTATCGCCCCCTCTGCCATGTAGCTGCAGCCGGACATGGTGTTGGCCAAAATCTTGGGGAAGATCTCGTTCTTGGGCCCGTGCTCTGCGATCCTTCCGCCCGACACCATGACGATCTCGTCCGCAAGGTCGATGATGCGCTCCTGGTGGGAGATGATCATCAGCGTGGCGTCCCGTTTGTCGTGGATGGCCCTGAAGGTCTCGGTCAGTTTGGCAAAGGACCACAGGTCGATGCCCGCCTCGGGTTCGTCAAAGATCATCAGGCCGGCGCTCCGGGCCAGGATGGTGGCGATCTCAATGCGCTTGACCTCGCCGCCGGAGAGGGAGGCGTCCACCTCCCGGTCGATATAGTCGTTGGCGCACAGGCCCACCCGGGTAAGGTACCGGCAGCTCTCCTCCTGCTGAAGATCGGGCCGCCCCGCCGCCAGGCTCAGAAGGTCCCGTACCCGCATCCCCTTGAACCGTGGAGGCTGCTGGAACCCATAGCTCACGCCCAGCCGGGCCCGCTCCGTCACGCTCAGGTGGGTGATATCGGTCCCGTTCCATAAGATCTGGCCCGCCGTGGGGGCCACAATACCCATGATGGCCTTGGCCAGGGTGGTTTTTCCGCCGCCATTGGGCCCGGTGATGACCACGAAACGGTTGTCCGGAATAGTAAGGTTAATATTCTGTAAAATCTCCAGGCGGTCGTCCTCGCCCTCCACCTGGTAACACAGGCCTTTGATTTGCAGCATTTTGCAGTCTCCTTTGTATAGATAGTGCCCTTTAGTTATACCACTAAGTAGCTAGGAGTACAAGTGTTTCCTGCCCCAAGGCGGCGCATTTTGGCCTCCCAGGGCATAGAATGGGCCGAAGTCTATGGAATTGACAGGAGGCAGACCTATGGAACAGGAGAGAAAACCCGGTATGCAGCCGGAGACGGATGAGGAACGATTTGCCAGGATATGGAGGCGGGTCATGCCCCAGGACCGGCCCGACTGCCCCTTTACGCTGTGTGAGGAGGGGACGTCCCCGGCTCCGGAGCGCCGACTGATGCCCAACGCCGGGGATCAGCCCAACGCCGCGGCCCAGCAGGCCTTTGCCCCTATGCCTCCCGCCCCGCCCGCGCCCCCTGTGAGGGAAGAGCCTGTCACCCCGGTCCCGGAGGAGAGCGGGGCCGCTGTCGGCGTATTTTTGCAGGGCCGGATCGTGATTGAGCTGACCGCCGTCCGTACATATCGGAGCATGGCCCGGCGGGTGGGCGGAACCGCCGCTCAGACCCTCACTACCATTGCCGCTGATAAGGCCCGGCATGCAAAGCGACTCTCGGTGGCCTATTTTCTTCTCTCCGGGGTACGTCTCCAGCCCCCTGCTCCGTCCGGAGAGTCCAAGGGTACGCTGGTGGGGGGACTGCGTCAGTGTTTCCTCGATGAGCAGAAGGGTGAAAGAGCGTACCGCGCCGCCGCCGAGAATACAGGCGACGCCGGACTGCAGGAGATTTTCCAGGAGCTGGCGGCCGACAACGCCGCCCACGCCGGACTCCTGCGGGGCATCCTAGAGCGGATGTAGCAGGGGAGTAGGCCTTTACATAGGTATTCCCTATCCCCGAGAGAGCCGAAAAAAACTTCCCCCCGTCCGACGAACGGGGGGAAGCTCTTGCGTATGCTTATGCCGTAGACGAGAGCTCCCCGCCCATCTGGGCGGGGAGCTTTTTGTTTGCTCTTACTTGTAGAGTTCCTGGAGCCGCACCAAGTGCTCGTACCGCGCCTTTGCGGCCTCCTCGCTCTGGGCGAAGAGGGTCTCCGCGCGCTCGGGGAAGGAGCGGGTCAGGGAGGAGTAACGGGCCTCGTTCATCAGGAACTCCTGATAGCCGCCGGCGGGGGCCTTGGAGTCCAGTGTGAAGGGGTTCTTGCCCTCGGCCTTCAGCAGAGGGTTAAAGCGGAACATATTCCAGTAACCACAGGCCACGGCCTTCTTGATCTCGCTCTGGCAGTTGGTCATGCCGCCCTTGATGGAGTGCATCTCACAGGGGGCGTAGCCGATGATGAGGGAAGGGCCGTGATAGGCCTCGGCCTCGCGGATGGCGTTGAGGGTCTGCTGCTGGTTGGCGCCCATGGCCACCTGGGCCACGTAGACATAGCCGTACTGCATAACGATTTCAGCCAGGCTCTTCTTGCCGATGGACTTGCCGGCGGCGGCAAACTGGGCCACCTGACCCAGGTTAGAGGCCTTGGAGGCCTGTCCGCCGGTGTTGGAGTATACCTCGGTGTCGAAGACGAAGACGTTCACGTCCTCACCGGAGGCCAGCACGTGGTCCAGGCCGCCGTAGCCGATGTCGTAGGCCCAGCCGTCGCCGCCAAAAATCCACACGGACTTCTTGTTAAGGTACTCCTTCTCGGCCAGGATCTCGGTCGCCAGGGTGCAGGCCTCACAGTCGCAATCGGTCTTGCCCTCTGCCTTCAGGGCATACATGTGCTCCAAAAGCCTGTCGCGCTCGTCACCCAGCGCCTCTTTGCCGGCGGCGCTGTTCATAAACGCGATGCCCTCGTCCACGCCGAGGATACCGTCCTCCAGGGCGGCGATATACTTCTTGGTGGCCTCGCCGTTGGCGATGCCGTCCTCTATGGTGTCCAGCCACTCCTGGGCGGCGGCCTTCAGCGCGGGCACCACGTAGGGCACCATGATGAGCTCACGGGTGCGCTTGGCGAGGCGGTCGCGGACGGCCTTCTGGCCCAGATACATGCCGAGGCCATGCTCGGCGTTGTCCTCAAAGAGGGAGTTGGCCCAGGTGGGACCCTTGCCCTCCTTGTTGACGGTGTAGGGACTGCTGGCGGCGGGGCCGCCCCAGATGGAGGAGCAGCCGGTGGCGTTGGAGACGTACATCCGGTCGCCCACGACCTGGGTGACCAGACGGGCATAAGCGGTCTCGGCGCAGCCGGCGCAGGAGCCGGAGAACTCGAGCAGGGGCTGCTTGAACTGGCTGCCGCGGACGGTCTTGGTATCGGCCATGTCGGTCTTTTCCACTGTGTCGTTCACCATATAGTTGAATACGGCCTGCTGCTCGCTCTGGCTCTCCTGGGGCATCATGGTCAGGGCCTGGACGGGGCAGGTGTTGGCGCAGACGCCGCAGCCCATGCAGTCCAGAGGGGAGACGGCGATGGCGAACTGATACTTGTCCTTGCCGGCGCCCGCCTTGACGGGCACGTACTTGGCGACCTCGGGGGCGTTCTTGGCCTCCTCGTCGGTGAGGGCAAAGGAGCGGATGGTGGCGTGGGGGCAGACGTAGGAGCACTGGTTGCACTGGATGCACTTGTTCTGATCCCACTCGGGCACGGTGACGGCCACGCCGCGTTTCTCATAGGCGCTGGCGCCCTGCTCGAAGGTGCCGTCGGCATGGGGCACGAAAGCGGAGACGGGCAGGCTGTCGCCGTCCATCTTGCCCACCAAGTCCAGAATACCGGTGACCATCTTCACGGTGGCGGCGCGCCCGGTGTGCTTGGAGATCACGGGCTCGTCGGTGGCGTCGGCCCAGGAGGCGGGCACATCCAGTTTTTTCAGAGCGGTGGCGCCAAGCTCAATGGCCTTGTGGTTCATGTCCACGACGTCCTGGCCCTTCTTCAGGTAGGAGGCGGTGGCCGCGTCCTTCATGAACCTGATGGCGTCGGCACTGGGCATGACCTTGGCCAGGGCAAAGAAGGCGGACTGGAGGATGGTGTTGGTGCGCTTGCCCATGCCGATCTCTTCGGCCAGGTCAATGGCGTTGATGGTGTAGACATGGATGCCGTTCTTGGCGATATAGCGCTTAGCCACGGCGGGCATGTGGTGGCTGAGCTCCTCGGGAGTCCACTGGCAGTTGATGAGGAAGGTGCCGCCGGGTTTCACGTCGCGTACCATGGGGATGGCCTTGACGATATAGGCGGGCACGTGGCAGGCCACGAAGTCGGCCTTGTTAACGTAATAGGGGCTCTTGATGGGCTTGTCGCCAAAGCGCAGGTGGCTGATGGTCACGCCGCCCGTCTTCTTGGAGTCGTACTGGAAGTAGGCCTGGACATATTTGTCGGTGTGGTCGCCGATGATCTTGATGGAGTTCTTGTTGGCGCCGACGGTGCCGTCGCCGCCCAGACCCCAGAACTTGCACTCGATGGTGCCCTCGGCCGCGGTGTTGGGGGCGGGTTTTTCCTCCAGGGAGGTGTGGGTCACGTCGTCCACGATGCCGATGGTGAACTGGCGCTTGGGTGCGGCCTTGGTCAGCTCCTCATACACGGCAAAGACGCTGGAGGGAGGCGTGTCCTTGGAGCCCAGGCCGTACCGGCCGCCCACGATGGTGGCCTGACGGCCTGCGTTGGCGAAGGCGGTGACCACGTCCAGGTACAGAGGGTCGCCCTGGGCGCCGGGCTCCTTGGTGCGGTCGAGCACGGCGATCTTCTTGGCGGTGGCGGGGATGGCGGAGAGCAGTTTCTCAGGCACGAAGGGCCGATAGAGGCGCACCTTCACGAGGCCCACCTTCTCGCCGTGGGCGTTGAGATAGTCGATGACCTCCTCGGTCACGTCGTTGATGGAGCCCATAGCCACGATGACGCGGTCGGCGTCGGGCGCGCCATAGTAATTGAAGAGCTGATAGTCGGTGCCCAGCTTGGCATTGACCTTGCCCATATACTCCTCGACGATGGCGGGCACCGCGTCGTAGAACTTGTTGCAGGCCTCGCGGTGCTGGAAGAAGATGTCGCCGTTTTCATGGCTGCCGCGCATGATGGGGCGCTCGGGGTTGAGAGAGCGCTTGCGGAAGTCGTCGACGTCCTTCATGTCGACCATTTCCTTCAGGTCCTCATAGTCCCATACCTGGATCTTCTGGATCTCGTGGCTGGTGCGGAACCCATCGAAGAAGTTGATAAAGGGCACGCGGCTCTTCAGCGTGGCAAGGTGCGCCACGGCGGACAGGTCCATGACCTCCTGGGGGTTGGTCTCCGCCAGCATGGCAAAGCCGGTCTGGCGGCAGGCCATGACATCGGAGTGGTCGCCGAAGATGTTCAGCGCCTGGGTGGCCACGGTGCGGGCCGAGACGTGGAATACGCAGGGCAGCAGCTCGCCGGCGATCTTGTACATGTTGGGGATCATCAGCAGCAGGCCCTGGGAGGCGGTGTAGGTGGTAGTCAGCGCGCCCGCGTTCAAAGCGCCGTGGACGGTGCCGGCGGCGCCCGCCTCAGACTGCATCTCGATGACCCGGACTGTCTCACCGAAGATGTTCTTGCGGCCTGCCGCGGCCCACTGATCGACGCTGTCCGCCATGGGGCTGGATGGAGTGATGGGATAGATGCCCGCCACCTCGGTGAACGCATACGATACATGTGCCGCCGCGGTGTTGCCGTCCATGGTCTTGAGCTTTCTCGCCATGTTGAACGATTCCTCCTTGTTTGTGTACGTGCAACCGCTGATGGCTCCCGGTAAGCGCCGCTTACCGGGACCCATCAACGGTTGCCCTATCTCTTGCGGGTAATATTCTATCACCAATCGACACTTTTGTAAATCGAATCTTCCGTAAAAGTATTGAGAGAACATATCTTTCCCCAACTGTTTTGAAACAATGTGGGGGGTGAGACTAAATTTTGGGGGCATTTCGCATTGAAATGGGCGGCGGGATAGCATATAATACGAGTGCTGTCTTGAAAAACACTAGGAGGTGGGTCCGCCTTGGTCACAAAAATCCGCTCCCTGGGGCTCCACGGCGTCGTGGGGTATGAGGTCCTGGCCGAGTGCGACCTGTCCGGCGGCCTGCCCAATTTCGACATCGTGGGTCTGGGCGATACGGCGGTGAAGGAGGCCCGGGACCGGGTCCGCGCCGCCATCAAGAACTGCGGTTTTACCTTCCCCGTCTCCCGTATCACGGTCAACTTAGCCCCCGCCGACCGTAAGAAGGGCGGCACAGTGTACGACCTGCCTATTTTGGTGGGCATCCTGGCCGCCGGCGGCCAGATCCCGCTGAGAGACCCTGCCGCCGGCTTTGTGGGGGAGCTGTCCCTCACAGGCGCGCTGCGCCCCGTCACCGGGATGCTGCCCATGGCACTGGCCGCCCGGAGCGCCGGGATAGAGACCCTCTACGTCCCCGCCGACAGCATGGCGGAGGCCACCTTAGCGGCGGGACTCACCGTCTACGGCGTGGAGACGGTGGGGCAGCTTGTCAAGCACCTGCGGGGCGAGGAGCGCCTCTCCCCCGCGCCGCGCTGGCAGCTCTCCATGGAGGGAGCCTCCTGCCCCGACTTCTCCGAGGTCAAGGGTCAGGAGGGGGTCAAGCGCGCCCTGGAGATCGCCGCCGCCGGAGGCCACAACATAGCCATGGTGGGCCCCCCCGGCTCAGGCAAGAGCATGCTGGCCCGGCGCATCCCCTCCATCCTCCCCGACCTCTCGGAGCGGGAGGCCCTGGAGGCCACAGCCATCCACTCGGTGATGGGGCTTACCACCAAGGAGCAGCCCCTCCTTGTCCGGCGGCCGTTCCGCTCCCCCCACCACACCATCTCCGCCATGGGCATGGCGGGCGGGGGCGCACCCCTCCCCCGCCCCGGTGAGATCTCCCTGGCCCACAATGGGGTCCTGTTTCTGGACGAGCTGCCCGAGTTCCACAAGGATGTGCTGGAGGTCCTGCGCCAGCCCATGGAGGAGGGCAGGGTCCAGATTACCCGGGCCACCGGCAGTGAGGTCTTCCCCGCCCGGTTCATGCTGGTCTGCGCCATGAACC
>DATMXU010000178.1:0-14629 GCA_035562355.1 Pseudoflavonifractor sp. | reverse complement strand
CGGGTGCTCCTTCAGGGCGTGGTGGACTGCTGTTTCGAGACGGCCGGGGGGATTACGGTGGTGGACTTCAAGACCGACCGGGTCACGGCCCGGTCGGCCCCGCTGCGGGCTGCGGAGTACCGGCCCCAGCTTATGGCCTACTCCAGGGCGCTGGAGGAGGTCACCGGAAAACCGGTGGCCCGCCGGGTGCTCTGGTTCTTCTCCGCCGACTGCGCGGTGGAGGTGTGACTTTCCGCTGCCCGCCGTTTGTCTCTTTCGGGTTGAGACTTCCCCCTCGCGGGGAGCACGCCTCCGGCGGGGCCCCCTTTCTTGCTGTCAAGAAAGGGGGGAAAGAACCACCAGGGGACAAACAAGGGCATTTTCAATGCCCTGCTGTTTGCCCCCTGGACCCCCGATTTTACGGGAGAGGGCGGCGGTGCCGTTGAGTGACTCACCTGACCTGAACGCTGTTACGCCGCCCTTCGCTTTTATGCCGTTCAAAAGGGCTGCCGCCCGCCCACGTTACGATGGCCGCCCATACTTGTAAGTGTCTACAATTCAATTTGTGCAACCGATGCCGCCATAGACTGCGTACTCCTCCTTTGGCATGGCGCTTGTCGGGCGGAGTAAAAGCCCCTGCCATTGGGATACTGCATACCTGAAAAAATCAGGAAAGAGAATTTAAAAAAATTGTTGCAATCCGCGCGTATTCGTGATACTATATCCAATGCGTTTATAGGGATATTTTGTCCTTGAACATATCCTCCCCATGAGAAAGAGGTGAAACAGCGTGAAGGAAGGCATCCATCCCAATTATAAGCAGACGACGATCACCTGCATCTCCTGCGGGAACGTGATCGAGACCGGCTCCATTAAGGAGGACATCCGCGTCGAGGTCTGCTCCAAATGCCACCCCTTTTTCACCGGCAAGCAGAAGTTGGTGGACTCCGGCGGACGCGTCAGCCGCTTCAACAAGAAGTTCGGTCTCGACAAGTAAGTTGGTCAGAGAAACCCGTACCGGTTGGTGCGGGTTTCTTTTTTCAAAGGACTGCATATACTGTTTTTAATAAAAGGCAGGGAGGCAAAAGACATGTTTGTAAAAATCGACCCCAAGACCCTGGACGGGAACGTCTTTTCTATGCTCGACAACCAGTGGATGCTCATCACCGCCGGAACCAAGGACCACTGCAACACCATGACCGCAAGCTGGGGCGGCCTGGGCGTCATCTGGAGCAAGTGCGCCGCCACCTGCTATATTCGCCCCCAGCGGTACACCCGGGAGTTCGTGGACCGGGAGGAGAATTTCACGCTGGCCTTCTTCGGGGAGGAGCACCGCAAGGCCCTGTCCTTCTGCGGCAGCAGGAGCGGGCGCGAGGTGGACAAGGCGGCAGAGTGCGCCTTTACCGTGGCCGCCGCCGACTGCGGCGCGCCCTATTTTGAGGAGGCCGAGCTGGTGCTGGTGTGCAAAAAGCTCTACACCGGCGAGATCGACCCCGCCGGGTTCCACGACGAGGCGCTCCGGGAGAAGAACTACCCCGGCCGCGACTACCACAAGCTCTATATCGGCGAGATCGTCGAGGTTTTGAAAAAGCAGTGATTGAGGGCCCGCACGTCGGGGGGCCGCCGCGCGGGATTGATTCCCCGCGGTCATAAAATTGAAATAAACAAGGGGCCCCCCATGGGATGGGGTCGTCCCCTGGGGAGATCTATGACAGAAAATAGAGCGGAACATAAAAAAGACAAGGCGGTGCTTGTGGGCCTGTCGGCCCACTGCCTCACCGCCGAGGAGAACGCCACCGACAGCTCCATGGAGGAGCTTGCCGCCCTGCTGGAGACGGCGGGGGGCCAGTGCGTGGGCGTCGTGCTGCAGAATAAGGACACTCCCGACCCCCGCACCTTCATCGGCGAGGGCAAGGTGGAGGAGGTCGGGGAGCTGGTGGAGGCCCAGGGGGCCGACATGGTCATCTTCGACAATTCCCTCTCCCCCTCCCAGCAGCGGGTCCTCACCGAGGAGCTGAAGGTCCAGGTGCTGGACCGCTCGGCCCTCATCCTGGACATCTTCGCCCAGCGGGCCCAGACCAAGGAGGGACGACTCCAGGTGGAGCTGGCCCAGTACAAGTACCTGCTGCCCCGGCTGGTGGGCATGTGGGGCCACCTTGCGCGCCAGAACGCCGCCGGGGGGAAAAGCCCCATCGGCACCCGGGGCCCCGGCGAGACCCAGCTGGAGACCGACCGGCGGCACATCCGCCGCAAGCTGCAAAAGCTGGAGGAGGAGCTGGAGAACGTCCGCCGGGTCCGGGGCGTCCAGCGGGAGCGCCGGGTGAAGAACGAGGTGCCTGTGGTGGCCATCGTGGGGTACACAAACGCCGGGAAGAGCACTCTCTTAAACGCCCTCACCGGGGCCGACATCCCGGCCAACAACCGCCTCTTCGACACCCTGGACACCACCACCCGCACCCTGGAGATCTCCGACACCTGCACGGTGCTCCTCTCGGACACGGTGGGGTTCATCGCCAAGCTCCCCCACCATCTGGTGGAGGCCTTTAAGGCCACGTTGGAGGAGCTGACCTTCGCCGACCTCCTCCTCCACGTCATCGACGCCTCCAACCCCGAATGGCGGGAGCAGGCCGAGGTGGTGGAGAAACTGATCGCGGAGCTGGGGGCCGCTGAGACCCCCCGTATCGACGTATTCAACAAGTCCGATCTCTACGCGGGGGACATCGTGCCCCACGGGGAGGACATCGTCTCCATCTCGGCCAAGACGGGCCGGGGGCTGGACGCTCTTTTGGAGATGATCGGTAAGCGGCTGGACAGCGGCGCCCACCGAATCGTCCTCCACCTGCCCTACGACAGGGGCGGCGTGCTGGACATGCTCTACCGTGAGGCCAAGGTGGAGACGGTGGAGTACGGCGAGACCATCGAGGTCACCGCCGTGTGTACGCCCAAGCTGCTGGGACAGATTGGTGAGTTTATATGGAATGCTTAGAGACGCCGCGCCTTCTCCTCCGCCCTTGGGCGGAGGAGGACGCGGACGATTTGTATGAGTATGCAAAGGACCCGCGGGTGGGCCCCGCCGCGGGCTGGCCCGCCCATAAGAGCCGGGAGGAGAGCGCCGAGGTCATCCGCACCGTCTTCAGCGCGCCCCACGTCTTCGCCGTGGCGTGGAAGGAGAGCGGCAAGGTCATCGGCTCGGCGGGCTATGTGGATCGGCACCAGACGCTGCTGCCCGGCCCGGACGACGAGATCGGCTACGCCCTCAACCCCGCCTACTGGGGCCGGGGGCTCATGCCCGAGGCGGTGGGGGAGCTGCTGCGGTACGGCTTTGAGGACCTGGGACTCCGCGCCGTCTGGTGCGGACATAACGAGCGGAACGACAAGTCCCGCCGGGTCATCGAGAAGTGCGGCTTTCGCTACCGCATAACCGAGCGCAGCTATTCCGAGCTCATGGGAGAGGAGCGTACCAGCCTCCTCTACGCGCTGACGAGAGACGAGTGGGCGGCGCGATAACGACCCATCCGGGAGGGATTCTATGACAGAGTACTATGTCCCCACGGCCCAAGGCGAGGCTGAATACGTGGAAAAGCGCTCCCGTTTCCTCGGCGCGGTCTACCCCGCGGAGAGCGAGGCCGAGGCGAGGGCTTACATCGAGGCCGTCAGGAAAAAGCACTACGACGCCAGGCACCACTGCTGGTGCTACCGGCTCCACGGCGGGGCGGAGCGGTACTCTGACGACGGGGAGCCCCAGGGCACCGCGGGCCAGCCCATGCTCAACGTCTTCCAGAGGGAGCAGGTCGAAAACGTCCTGTGCGTGGTGACGCGGTACTTCGGCGGCATTTTGCTGGGGGCCGGGGGGCTGGTGCGGGCGTACACCCAGGCGGCCAAGGACGCGCTGGACGCGGCGGGCGTCTCGGTGGTGCGGCCCTGGGCCGAGCTCGCCCTGCCCTGCCCGTACTCCTACCTGGACCGGGTCAAGCTGGCGGTGGAGGCCCACGGGGGCGTGCTGGGGGAGATCGGGTACGCGGCCGATGTGACGGTCCGGGCCCTGCTCCCGCTCGACAAGGTGGGCGGCTTTACGGAGTATGTGACGGAGCTGATGGCGGGCGGCGGCGGCGTGCAGGTTCTGGGCGAGGTGTCCAGGGCCGCGCCCAGAGTGCCCTGAGCCGCCCGGTGGATGGATCAGGGGAAAAACTTGCCGCCTTATCCATAAAAATATTTTTATAAAATTAAAGGGTTTTTGCGGCGAAAATGGTATATAGCATATGGAACCTATTTTCAGGGGAGGGAAGTCTATGACCGTACGGGAGCAGACTGAGGCCATTGAGCGGCAGATCCTGTCGCCCTACGCCTGCCTCGCGGCTGAGAGCAGGGGCCGTCAGCGGCCCATGGAGGAATGCGCGGTGCGCACCTGCTTTCAGCGGGATATCGACCGCATCGTCCACTCCAAGGCCTTCCGCCGCCTCAAGCACAAAACCCAGGTCTTCCTCCAGCCAGAGGGGGACCACTACCGCACCCGCATGACCCACACCATCGAGGTGGTCCGCATCGCCCGGACCATTGCCCGTGGCCTGCGGCTCAACGAGGACCTGACCGAGGCCATCGCCTTTGGCCACGACCTGGGACATACCCCCTTCGGCCACGCGGGGGAGCGGGTACTCAACGAGCTGATGCCCGGCGGCTTTGAGCACAACGTCCAATCCCTCCGGGTGGTGGACCGCCTGGAGAAGGACGGCGAGGGCCTGAACCTTACCTACGAGGTGCGGCGGGGCATCCTCTGCCACACGGGGAGGGACCGCGCCGAGACGCTGGAGGGGCAAATCCTCCGCCTGGCGGACAAGATCGCCTACATCAACCACGACATCGACGACGCCATGCGCGGCCACATCATCTACCCCACCGACATTCCGGTGAGCATCTCCCAGGTGTTGGGGTACGACCACTCCCAGCGCATCAACACCCTGACGGTGGATATTATAGAGAGCAGCGCGGGGAAGGACGAGATCGTCCAGTCGGTGCATTGCCGGGAGGCCATGCTGGAGCTGCGGGAGTTCATGTTCGAGTTCGTCTACCGCAACCCGGTGGCCAAGGGGGAGGAGGGCCGGGCACAGGACATCCTGCGCCGCCTCTTCGACCACTACCGGGCCGAGCCGGACGAGCTGCCCGGCGAGTACCAGGAGATCCGCGTCAAGGAGGGCGAGGACCGGGCCGTGTGCGACTACATCGCGGGCATGACGGACAAATACGCGGTGGAGAAGTTCAGAGAGATTTTTATCCCCATGGCCTGGAATGTGAAGTAGCGCATGCCCGCGGGGGCCCCGCATGGCGGGGCGCGCGAAAGCGCGTACAAGCGTTTTGCCGTCAGGCAAAACCTTGCCGCAGGACGGGGCATCCCGCCCGAGGATGTAAAATCACGGGGTCCCCGCACGGCCGTGGCCGTGTGGGGGGGCGCTTACAGCCTGATCTGTATGATTTTTGCACTTTTAGACCACAATAGGCGGAAGGAGGGCCAGCGGTGGCGATTCCGGAACAATTTATAGACGAGCTCCTGGCCCGCAGCGACATTGTGGACGTGGTGAGCAATTACGTGACCCTCAACAAGAAGGGGGCCAACTACTGGGGGCTGTGCCCCTTCCACAACGAGAAGACGCCGTCCTTTTCGGTCTCCCAGGAGAAACAGATATACAAATGCTTTGGATGCGGCAAGGGGGGCGGGGCCATCTCCTTTATTATGGAGGAGGAGAACCTCTCCTTTGTGGACGCGGTCAAGCTCCTGGCCCAGCGGGCCGGGATGGAGGTGCCCGAGACCGGCGTGAGCCAGGACGAGAGCCGCAAGAAGGCCCGGGCCCTGGAGGCCAACAGGGAGGCTGCCCGCTTTTATAACGACTATCTCAAGAGCCCCGGCGGCGCCCAGGTGCGCGCGTATATCGCCAAGCGGCAGCTCAGCCCAAAGACGGTCACCCGGTTCGGCCTGGGAGCCGCTCCCAGCGCGTGGGACGAGCTGACAAAGTACCTCACCGCCAAGGGGTACTCAAAGATGGAGCTCATCGACGCGGGGCTGGCCGTCGCCAACAAGAGCGGCGGCGTGTACGACAAGTTCCGCGCCCGGCTCATGCTGCCGGTCATCGACGTGAACGGCACGGTGGCGGGCTTTACCAGCCGCATTTTACCCGGCGAGGAGGGGGCCAAGTACCTCAACAGCCCCGACACCATCGCCTTCAAGAAGGGGCGGCTCATCTACGGGCTCAACCTGGCCAAAAGCTCCAAGCGGGGCAATCTCGTTTTGGTTGAGGGCAATATCGACGTTATCTCCCTCCATCAGGCGGGGTTTGACAACGTGGTGGCCACCATGGGCACCGCCCTCACCGAGGATCATGCCCGGCTCCTGGCCCGGTATGCCAAGGAGCTGGTGGTCTGCTACGACAACGACGCCGCGGGCAGGCACTCCACCGAGCGGGCCCTGGAAATCCTCAAGAACACCACCATGGAGGTGCGGGTGCTCCAGCTCCCCAACCCCTGCGACGCGGCGGGGAACATCCTCCTGGACGAGAAGGGACAGCCCCTCAAGCAGGACCCCGACGATTTCATCAAAAAATTCGGCGCGGCCGCCTTTGAAAAATACCTCAGCGGCAGCGCCGGGCGCAACGACTACTGGCTGGACAACCTGATGAGCGAGTCGAACCTCACCACCCCGGAAGGGCGGATCGAGTTCGTCAAGCGGGCGGCGGAAAAGCTGGCCGGGCTGTCCAGCGCCATCGAGCGGGAAATTTATGGCGGCAAGGCCGCGTCGGCGGCGGGGGTGCCGTCCGCCACCGTGGCCCAGGAGGTGGAGCAGTACCGCAAGAACCGGGACAGGCAGGAGCGGCGCAAGCAGACGCGCAAGGACCTGACCCCCGCCATGCAGCTCCAGCCCAAGGAGCGGGGCCTGCGGTACGACAACATCCGCTCGGCCCGGGCCGAGGAGGGCGTCCTGCGCCTGATGGTGATGGACCCGTCCCTCTTCCGGGAGACCGAGGGACTCATTCCGGAGGAATTTTCGGCCCCGCTCTTGGGGCGGGTCTTCGCCATCCTGAGGGAGCGGCACGAAAACGGCAGGAGCACGCTGCTCGCCGCGCTGGCGGGAGACCTGACGGCTGAGGAGATGAACCACATGGTGCGCGTCGTCGACCAGCCGGAGGACCGCGCCAACAGCCGCAGCGCCCTGAGGGACTACATAGAGATCATCAGGACCGAGGCTGTTAAGCGCCGGGTCGCGGACCAGACCGACCCGCTGCTGGCAGCCCGGGAGAAGTATAGAGAAAAGAAAGCATATGGAGGATAAGCGCATGAGTGGAAAGAAGACGGCCGAGACTGTGGCGGAGGTTCGGGAGGACGACAAGCCCCAGCTCTCCAACGAGGAGAAGATGGAGGCCGGTAAGATTGAGGTCTTGAAGGTGGTGGACGGGGTTGCCGGGGCGGACAAGCTGGGCGACCTCATCGAGCGGGGCAAGAAGAAGGGCAACCTCTCGGCCAGCGAGCTGATGGACGTGCTGGAGAACATGGACCTGGAGTCCGACCAGATGGACAAGATCTACGACACCCTGGAGAATCTGGGCATCGACACCGTGGGGGACGATTACCTGCCCGAGCTGGCCGACCCCGACGGCCCCCCGGTCAGCGAGCTGGAGGACATCCCGGAGGAGGAGATCGTCGACCCCAACACGCTGGTGGACGCCTTCGGCATCGACGACCCCGTGCGCATGTACCTCAAGGAGATCGGCAAGGTGAACCTGCTCACCCCCGAGGAGGAGGTGCAGCTTGCCCAGGACATGGGCCTGGGCGACGCGGCGAGCCTGCGCATGCACGAGATCGAGCACGCCAGAAGGCATGGGGAGATCCTTGAGACCTCCCCCGAGGAGGAGGCCCAGCTCAGGGTGGATATCCGCAGGGGCGAGGCCGCCAAGCAGCGCCTGGCCGAGGCGAACCTCCGGCTGGTGGTCTCCATCGCCAAGCGGTACGTGGGCCGGGGGATGCTCTTCCTTGACCTCATCCAGGAGGGGAACCTGGGCCTCATCAAGGCGGTGGAGAAGTTCGACTACGTGAAGGGCTTTAAGTTCTCCACCTACGCCACCTGGTGGATCCGCCAGGCCATCACCCGGGCCATCGCCGACCAGGCCCGCACCATCCGCATCCCGGTCCACATGGTGGAGACCATCAACAAGGTCATCCGCGTCTCCCGTCAGCTCCTCCAGGAGCTGGGACACGACCCCAGCCCCGAGGAGATCGCCGAGGAGATGAGCATGCCGGTGGACAAGGTGCGGGAGATTTTGAAAATCGCCCAGGAGCCCGTCAGCCTGGAGACGCCCATCGGCGAGGAGGAGGACTCCCACCTGGGGGACTTCATCCCCGACGAGGACGCGTCCGAGCCCTCCGAGGCCGCCAGCTTTACGCTCCTGAAGGAGCAGCTGGTAGACGTGCTGGGTACCCTCACCCCCAGGGAGGAGAAGGTGCTCAAGCTGCGTTTCGGCATTGAGGACGGCCGCACCCGCACGCTGGAGGAAGTGGGCAAGGAGTTCAACGTCACCCGCGAGCGCATCCGCCAGATCGAGGCCAAGGCCCTGCGCAAGCTCCGCCACCCCAGCCGCAGCAAAAAGCTGAAGGATTTTCTGAATTAAGTTGACATAATAAGCCCCCCCGGCGTGAGACCTCACGCCGGGGGGCTTATTATGGGGTCACTGGGGGAGCTCGGTGAGCCAGTACCCTGGCAGGGCGGCGTCGCCCTCCAGGGGCATATACCACATGCCGACGGCGAGACCGGTCACGTCTGCGGGGTCGACGGCGCGGTCGAAGGTCCAGCGGTATTTATCGCTGACGGGAATGGCCGAGCCGTCCCTGAGGTACAGCGTCAGCGGCAGGCCGGGAATGGCGTAGTTGGCCTTTTCGCCGGGGACGGTCTCCGTGTCGGCGTTGGCGCCGATGGGGGAGAGGGAGACAGTTTTCATCCGCGTGCCGGCCAGGACCTGGTTTACCGTAATCACGCGCGCCGGGTGGGATTCCAGGGGGACGGTCAGGTTCCATTCGCCGTCGATCTGGGAGACGGTGCGGAAGGAGCCGAAGAACTCCCCGAAGTGGATATCCCCCAAATCAGCGGTGGAGATGGGGTAGGTCAGGTCGGCGTAGAGGATGCCGCCCTCCTGAAAATGGACCGGCTCACAATCATTATAGTATTCACGCGACAGTTCAGGATCGCCGCTTGCCCGCCAGATGACGGGGAAAATCTCGTTGTGCTCCTCCAGCGCCCCCTCCGGCATTTGGAACTGAACGTGCAGGAATCCGTCCGAGGCAAAGCCGATGGACGAGAGGGAGACGCCCCTCATCCCCTCAAGGGCCGCCGGGGTCTGGCCGGGGGTGAGCACACGCTCTCCCGTGGGCAGTACCTGGGAGGCGAGGCCCTGATCCGTGAGAAGTCCGTCGGGGAGGGGCGCTCCGTCGCAGCTCTGGTAGCCCGGCTGTACACTGGAGATGTTCAGAAGGAGGGGGGCATCGCCCGGGTCCGAAGTGTTGAGGTCGAACATCTCGTAGACATAGAGCGCCGTGCGCGTCTCCGGGTCATAGCCCAGATAGCGGCTGCCGGAAATCCAGGCGAGGGTTTCGCCCTGACCATCTCGATCCTCGCTGACAGGGGGGCTTGCGTGGATATCCAGTTTCACCTGGTCGCCGGTGATGCGCGTCCCCTCCAGATCCCGCACCTCCAGAAATACCTTGATATTTTTCTTGTCCGAAATGGCGGTGGTGGCCTTGATCTCGATGCCCTGGTCGACGGCGGAGACGCCGGTGACCTCCTGGGCGTAGGGGGCAAAGCTGCCCAGCAGCTCGGTGATCATGTCTCTCAGCGTCGGCCCCGCGGCCAGCGCCGTGCCTGTGAGGGCCACCACAGCGGCCGTCAGTACGGCCGCCAGCTTGAGTTTCTGTCTCATATACAATCTCCTCTCCGCGGGGTCGGCGTTGAGCGCGGCGTTGACCCGGCGCGTGACCGCCCTAGGGTCCACGTTTGGGCAGCCCTGGGGCAGCTCAAGCTCCCGCAGCAGTTTTTTCATCGCCCTTGTCAATGCGATCCCCTCCTCTCGTCAGCAATTCCTTGAGCCGCTTGCGGCCCCGCGACAACCTGGTCTTGGCCGCGCCCGCGCTCAGCCCCAGCTCCTTTGCCACGGTGCCGAGCGCTTCGCCGTACCAGTAGTGGCGCAGGAAGAGGGTGGCGTCAGGCTCACCCAGGGCCTCCACCGCCTGCCAGAGCCGCGCCGCCTCGTCGCTGCGCTCGACCTGGGCCTCCGGGCCGTCCCCGGGGGCGCAGGCCGTCTCGTCCAGCGGCAGGGGTACGGGGCGGCGGAGCCGGTCCACGGCCTTGTTCCGGGCCACTGTCCCCAGCCAGGGACGCAGGCCCAGGGCGGGGTCCAGCCTCTCCGCGTGTTCCCACAGGGCGAGGAAGACGTCGGCCACGATCTCCTCCAGGTCCTCCGGGGCGGCCCGCTCCCCCAGCGCCCGCCAGGCCACGGTGCTCACGTAGGGGGTAAAGTGCGCGATGGCCTGTTCCAGCGCGCCCCGGCTCCGCTTTTTCAGCCGCCGGGCCAGCTTTTCCTCGTCCATAGGCCAGCTCCTCTTAGAAACGTTTCTGCCAATAGATACGGATGAAAATGAAAAAGGTTACAAAAATGTCCGGCGCGATGCTCCTCGCGCCGGACATTCGGTTTAGGGCAGGAGCGCGGCGTCCACCGTGATTACGGGCCGGACGCCGTAGGGCAGCGCCGCGTCGCGCATGTAGAAGTACCCGTCAGTGCCCAAAATACGCAGCATGGAGCGGTTGTTGTAGTAGGGCGTATCCATCCAGCAGGGGGCGGGGGCGAGGCGTCCGGACCGGGAGAGGCCGGCCAGGAGGGAGATGTCGGGCAGGCGCACGGTGTCGCGGCAGGAGCGGGCATAGGAGAGGTCCGCGGCCCGGTCGCTGTACCGGGGGACATGAAAGGCATAGAAGTCGTTATACCCGCTCTGGGCCAGGGCCTTGTCCTGCGCTGAGAGGAGGACGGCGTGGTACTCCGTTTCCAGAAGGGCCCGCTCCTCCGCGCTGAAGGCCCCCTCCAGGAAGGGGCCGTTGAGCCAGGAGCGGAGGCTGGAGCTCTCCCACAGGCTGGAGCCAAAGCCGTCGGCCCCGCCCGCCGAGTAGGGGAGAGAGACGAGGGGCTCGGCGGCCAAAAGGGTGACGGCGTCCCCCTCCCGGGCCACGACCTGCCAGGTGATGGGCGTACCCTCCCAGGCGCCGAGGGTGACCGTCTCGCCCCGCAGCCGCGCCTGCCGCAGCAGGGAGGGAGCGAGGAGGGACAGGAGGACCAGAGCCGCCAGAGCGCCCGCCAGCAGGGGGGCGGGGCGGCGCAGCCGCTCTGCGTGGCAGAGGAGATACCCCAGCCGGGCCAGGAAGAAGAGGACCAGCAGGTCGATAATCTGGGCAAAGGCGAACATGTGCTTGGCCAGGTCCGCCTCGCCGTTGGTGACGATGGGCATAACGAGCTGGTAGGCAAGCGTACCCAGCAGCGTGAGGACGGTGAGACTCGCTGTGACGGCGCTCTTTCTCTCCCCCCTCACCCGCAGGCAGCGCCAGAGCGCGAGACAGCCCGCCAGGACAAGCAGGCCGTTCCCCAGCCAGGTGTCGAAAGGGAGCTGACCGCGCAGATAGGACCAAGCGGCGAACCGGTTTAGAAAGGAGAGGCGGGGGTAGTTCTCCCCCAGGTTGGAGAGGTAGTAGGGCCTGATAAAGCCGCTGTGGGCCACCGCCACGTCCAGCTTGGAGAGGAGGGGGCCGGGGTGGCGCAGGTAGAAGAGCAGGAGGTCGAACTTGGAGACCGCCGAGAAGGCGCCGTCAAACCCGGCCTCGGCCCGGCCCTCCACCCCCCGCTGGGAGTAGTAGGTGGAGTAGGACAGGCCGGACATGGAGGCCGGAAGGCCCAGCGCGTCGAGATATTCGGCCTGCTCCCCGCTATTCGCGTCCTTGAGGACGCCGAAGAAGACGGCGTTGTAGTTGGTCTCCTCGTCCATCCACTTGGGGAGGGAGAGATAGACCGCGCCCAGGGCGAGGACACAGACCAGTCCCCAGGCGGTCAAAGCGGCGCGGGCGCGCCTGTCCGCCCTCAAGAGGAGAATAGGGCCCAGCGCGCAGATGCACATAGCCCCCACGGGGAGGTTTACGAACTTGGCCCAGCCGTATACCGCGCAGGAGAGGAAGAGGAATATTATGTTAACCCATAACCTCCCTCTCCCCGTAAAGGCCCGCAGGGCGAAGACGGCCAGGGCCAGCAGGGCGAGGATCTGCACCGGCTCGCTGTACAGGGAGTTGAAGTAGGTGATGTACCCCTCGTCGCAGAGGACGAGGAGGATGAGGAGCTTGATGAGCAGGTCCGCCCCTGGCTTGGGCAGGGAGAAGGAACGAAAGAGCAGGAGGAAAAGCCCCGCGTAGCACAATAGGTAGAAAAGGCCCAGCACCTGGACCCGGTAGGTCTCCATGGGCGCGCCCGTGAGGGCGTTGAGGGCGAGGTTGGCCCCCATGGAGGCGCGGATGAACAGCAGGTGGACCGAGGGGTAGGCGTCCACGCCGTCCAGGGAGAAGAGCAGGTCGGCGGCGGAGCGGCCCTCCAGGTCCATGCGGAAGGCTGCCTGGTAGACGTAGGGGACGTTGAGGGGGGTGACGAACTCCAGGGAGTTGGTCTTCATGATGCGGGTATAGTCCCCGTTGTTGGAGAGGCCCGCCCCATCGCCGCTATAGAGGATAAAGGCCATCAGCGCCGCGGCCAGAAGGGCCAGGAGGGCGGCGCCGTATTTCTCATAAAAGCGTTTCAGGTGTCAGCCCTCCTCTCTTGTCGCCCTGCGGGCGGGTCGCGTTCCTTCCGGCTCCGGTCCAAGCTCCCCTGCTCGGCGGCCGGGCGCTTCTGCTTGTCACGCCTCGCACGCCTCGCGGGCGGGTCGCTTTCCCTCCGACTCCAGGCAAACCCGATCCACCCTGCGGGTGGCCCTGGGCTTTGCCTGTCGCTCCGGTCCAAGCTCCCCTGCTCAGCGGCTCGGCGCTTCTAGCGGTTGACCGAGCTGGCCTGGCGGTGGTAGGTGTGGTGCACGCCGCGGATGGCCACAGAGTAGGCGAAGATATTCTCGGGCAGCGCGATGCCCGGGCCGCCCGCGTCCCCCAGGTGGTGGATGTCGGTCCCCGCCATCTTGCACTCCAGGGCGATGCGGCGGATGGTGTCCACGTCGGCCCCCTCCTGGCTCGTGCCGATGGCGGTCATGGCCAGCTTGCCCAGGTCGTGGGTCTCGGCGATCAGGCGTCTCACATACTCGGTGGTGATGCCGGGCACCGTGCCCGGCGCGGGGAAGAGGAGCACGTCGGCCCCCGCCTCGGCGAACTGGCGCACGTCCCCGGCGGAGATGATACGCTCCCCCGCCTCGGAGAGGAGGCCGCCGGCGTGCATCTTGCCGGCGCCCAAAATCACCCGGTCCCCCACCGCGGCCCGGAGGGTGCGCAGAGCCGCCAGGATACCGGGGTTGGAGACCGCCATGCCGGGGTTCCCCGTCAGGAGGATGAGGTCCACCCCCAGGTCGGCGGCGCGGACGGCGTTTTCGGCGGTGGCCCGGCGGCCCTCGGTCATGGCCCACTGGGAATCGTCCCCCGCGGTCGTGGGGGCGGGCTCCAGATTGATGCCGATGAGCCGCCCCGTCAGGCGCTTGAGGGTGCGCACCACCTCCTCGGGCGCGCAGGGGGGGAGACCGTTCACCGCCGGGTGGAGCACGTCGAACAGATTGAGCAGCAACAGATCCGCCCCCTGGGAGGCGGCCAGCTCCGCGTTGGAGACGTCCCACAGCATTGGGGGGAGAACGCCGATGGTCTCGCATGCGAGGACGCGCCCCTCGCTGGCGGCGATGCCCTCCAGAATATCTGCCCGGCCCATGGCCCGCAGCTCGCTGGCAGTGGCGCTGATGATCCGTTTTCCCATTATACTCAACTCCTTTGGCACCATTTTACAGGAGAGGAGCCACCTCCGTCAAGAAGGCGTCCACCGTTTCCTCCGTGGTGGCGAAACTGGCGACCAGACGGATGACGCTGTGATCTTCGTCCGCCTTCTCCCATACCTCATAGGTGCAGAGCCTGTCCAGCCTGGGGAGCAGGGCATCGGGCACCAGGGGGAAGATAAGGTTGGAGGGGGAGGGGTAGGCCATGGGGACGCCCAGCCCCTCCAGCCCGGCGCGCAGGCGCTGGGCCATGGCGGTGGAGCGGCGGCCCAGGGCCCAGTAGAGGCCGTCCTTCAGCAGGGCTTCGAACTGGACCCCCAGCAGCCAGCCCTTGGCGAGCACTGCGCCCCGCTGCTTTTTCAGGCGGAAGAAACCGGGCTGGAGGGAGGGGGCGACGATGACCAGCGCCTCCCCCATCAGCGCGCCGTTCTTGGTGCCGCCGAGATAGAAGGCATCGCAGAGCCGGGCGAGGTCGGGGAGGGTGAGGTCGTTTTCAGCCGCGCCAAAGGCGGGGGCCAGCCGCGCCCCGTCCAGAAAGAGGAGGAGGCCGTGCTCCCTGCAGCAAGCCGAGAGGGCGGTCAGCTCGGCCTTGGTGTACACGCCGCCGGTCTCGGTGGCGTCGGAGATGTAGACC
>DATMXU010000177.1:0-5995 GCA_035562355.1 Pseudoflavonifractor sp. | reverse complement strand
AGGAGATAATTTATATGAGTTTTAAAATTGTTGTAGATAGCTGCTGCGACCTGACGAGCGCCATGCTGGCCGAGCCCTGCTTTCAGAGCGTCCCCCTCACCATACGGGTGGACGACGAGATCGTGGTGGACGACCAGACCTTCGACCAGGCAAATCTGCTGTGGAAGATGAAAGCCAGCGAGAAGGCCCCCGCCACGGCCTGCCCCTCCCCCGCGCAGTACCTGGAGGCCATAGACTGCGGCGCGGACGAGGTCTATATCGTCACCCTCTCGGCACTCCTCTCCGGCTCCCACAACTGCGCGGCCCAGGCGCACATGATGTACCTGGAGGAGCACCCCGAGGCCAAGGTCCATATTTTCAACTCCTGCTCGGCCTCGGCGGGTGAGGTGCTCGTTGCGCTGAAGATCAAAGAGCTGGCCGGGCTCGGCCTGCCCTTCGACGAGGTGGTGCGCGAGGTCTCCCACTATATCAGCAGCATGAACACCCTCTTTGTGCTGGAGGACCTGGACAATCTGCGGAAAAACGGGCGGCTCTCCAAGCTCCAGGCCATCGTCACGGGGACGCTGAGGATCAAGCTCCTCATGGGCGCTACCCGCGAGGGCGAGATCACAAAGCGGGGGCAGGCCCTGAGCGTTAAGCAGGCCCTCACCAAAATGGTCTCCATCATGGCCGAGGACGAGCGGCACAAGGGCCGCACCCTCTGCGTCGCCCACTGCAACTGCCTGGACCGGGCCTTTTTCGTCAAGGAGCTGGCGCTGAAGACCTGCTCCTTCCAGAACGTCATCATTGTGGAGACCGGCGGCATCAGCACGGTCTACGCCAACGACGGCGGTGTGGTCGCGGCCTATTGAGGACGCCCTTTTAGCCGCCCGGCGGGATTTTCCGCCGGGCGGCTTGTTGTCGGCGGGTTACTATGCTAAAATATAGGACATGCTTTATAAAGAGAAAGAGGTGGCCTATGTCATTCACCGGCGTTTCGTTTTTATTCGCCTTTCTGCCCGCGCTGCTGACAGTCTACTACCTCCTCCCTGTCCGGCTGCGGGCCGTACGGAATTTCGTGCTGCTGGGGGCCAGCCTCTTTTTCTATGCCTGGGCCGGACCCGATTTCCTCCTGCTTCTGCTGGGGTCCGCCGCCCTCAATTATCTGGCGGGCCTGCTGGTGGCCGGGGGGAGCCGGAGCCGGAAACGGGCGGTGCTGGTCCTCGCCGTCCTGTGCAACCTGGCCCTTTTGGGGTGGTTTAAGTACGCCGGATTTTTCGCGGACATCCTCAACGGCGCGGGGCTCGCCGTACCCATGCCCCAGATCGTCCTGCCGCTGGGCATCTCCTTCTTCACCTTCCAGGCCATCTCCTACGTGGCCGACGTGTACCGGGGGGCGGTCCCGGCTCAGAAAAACCCCCTGTGGGTGGCCCTCTACCTCTCGTTCTTCCCCCGGCTGGTAGCCGGCCCCATCGCCCGCTACCCCGACTTCCGGGCGGACCTGGACGGGCGGCGGGAGAGCGTCGACGCGTTTGTGGGCGGCGCGGTGCGTTTCCTCTTCGGCATGGCGAAAAAGCTCCTCCTGGCCAACACCCTGGCCCAGGTCGCCGACGCGGCCTACGCCACCAAGCTCGGCGAGCTCTCCACCGCCATGGCCTGGCTGGGCGCGGCAGCCTATACCCTGCAGATCTACCTGGACTTCTCCGCCTACTCGGATATGGCCATCGGCCTGGGGAAGATGTTCGGCTTTCACTTCCCCGAAAACTTTGACTACCCCTATGTGGCCCGGTCTATCACCGAGTTCTGGCGGCGGTGGCACATCACCTTGTCCTCCTGGTTTCGGGACTATGTCTATATCCCCCTGGGCGGCAGCCGATGCACCCTGCCCAGGCAGCTGCTCAATCTCCTGGTCGTGTGGTGCCTCACCGGGTTCTGGCACGGGGCGGCCTGGAGCTTTGTGGCCTGGGGCCTCTACTACGCGGTGATTTTGATGGGAGAGCGCTACCTCTGGGGTAAGGCGGTGGAGCGCCTCCCCTCCCCCCTGCGCCGGGTCTACACCCTCTTCATCGTCCTCCTGGGCTGGGTGCTCTTCCGGTCGGGCGGCGCGGAGCAAATCACCGGGATGCTAGGCGCCCTCTTCGGCCTGCGCGGCATGGGGCTGGGGAGCGACCAGGCCCTCTACTTCCTGCTGGAGTACCGCTGGGAGCTGGCGGTGGGCATCCTCGCCTGCCTGCCTGTGAAGCGCTGGCTCTCCGGCTCTCTGGAGCGGAGACAGACGGCCTGGGGAGATCTGGCCCTCCTCTGGGGACCCCGGCTGTTGGCGCTGCTCTTTGGCGCTTTCGCTCTGGCCAGGATGGTCAGCTCCGGCTTTAACCCCTTCATCTATGCGAATTTTTAAGCGGGGAGGAACGACGATGAAATCCAAACGCAGCCTTGCCAATGCCGTATTCCTCCTGTTCTTCCTCGGCGCGATGGCGGCCTTCCCGGTCTGGACCGCCCTGGGTCCCCGGGAGACCTTCTCCTCCTATGAGAACCGGGCGCTGGCCGTCAGGCCGCCGGTGACGAAGGCGGGGGTGCTGGACGGCTCCTTCTTCTCGGATATGGACACGTTCCTCTCCGACCATCTGGCCTGGCGCGACCGGCTTTTGACCTTGAGCACCTGGGTGGACTACACGCTCACCGGGAAGACCGTGGTGAACGACCAGGTCATCGCCGGGAATGTGCTGGTGCCGTACCAGGGGTTCAGCAAGTGGGACCTGGGGTACCTCGCCGACCAGTCCCAGGACATGGGGGAGCGGCTGGCCCGGCTCGACGGACAGATCACGGGCTATGGGGGCTACTTCCTCTATGTGGGCATCCCCGAGCAGTTCTCCTACTTCCGGGACCGCTACCCCGCCCATATGGACGACCGCGCCTGGGTGCTGGAGCCCATCAGGCGGGAGTTCACCGCCGCCCTGGAGGAGCGGAACATCCCGTTTTTGGACGTGGGGCGGGTCTATGACGGCCTGGGGCACCCCGATGCGTTCTACTCCAAGATCGACCACCACTATACCTACTCCGGCATGCTGGCGGCCTATAGGGCTGTGATGGAGCGCGTCAATACGGACACCGGCCTGGGGCTCTCCGTCCTCGGGGAGGACGATTTGGAGCTGACCGCCCTGCCCAACCCCTACCTGGGCTCCCGCTCCCGGCGGCTGTGCGGCCTGTGGGAGAGCAGCGAGGCGGTGGTGGTGGGAAATCTTAAGAATCCCATTCCCTTTACCCGCACCGACAACGGCGAGGCGGTCCCCCCCTCCCTCTACACGCTGCCTGAGACCGATACCGAGCCGGTGGGCTTTACCGTCTACATGGGCGGCGACATCTCGGAGACCGTCATTGAGACCAACCGGCCGGAGCTGCCCAACGCGCTCATCTTCGGGGACTCCTTCACCGACCCGCTGGAGACCGTCTTCTGGGCCAGTTTCAACGAGACCCGCGCGCTGGACCTGCGGGGCTATACCGCCAAGAGCCTGGAGGCGTATATCGAGGAGTTCAGGCCCGACGTGGTCATCTGCGTGCGGGACGACACCATGTATACCAGCACCGACGGCAACGGGAACCTGCCCAAATAGTCCAAATAGTCAGGAGGTCGTTTCAATGGAATTTACCATCCGTCCGCCCCGGCCCGAGGACACCGAGGATCTATACGCGCTGCGGCGCATGCCGGGCGTATTTGAAAACACCATGGGGCTGCCCTCGGACCGCGTGGTCCAGACCGGGGAGTTCATCGCCGGGCTGGACGTGGACGACCACCAGTTCGTCGCCGTGGCGGAGAACGGGCGTGTGGTGGGCCTCGCGGGGCTCCAGCTCTTCGCCAACCCCAGGAAACGCCACGCGGCCAGCCTGGGCATCTACGTCCATACCGATTATCAGAATCAGGGCGCGGGCACGGCTTTGATCAAGGCCCTGCTGGACCTGGCCGACAACTGGCTCATGCTGGTGCGCCTGGAGCTGGATGTATACACCGACAATGCCAGGGCCATCCACCTCTATGAGAAACTGGGCTTTGAGCGGGAGGGCGTACTCCGCAAGGCCGCCATCCGCGGCGGCAGGTACGCCGACCTCCTGATGATGTCCCGCCTGCGCCCTACGGGGGAATGACCGCGTCCGTCAATCTGTTGGAATCGTAAGGAGTAGGGTATGGACCTGTGTAATATCAACGACATCAAGGCGCTCCTGGGACGGCACGGGTTCCGTTTCTCCAAGAGCATGGGGCAGAATTTTCTCATTGAGGGCTGGGTGCCCCGGGACATTGCCGCCGCCTCGGGCGCGGACGAAGGCTGCGGCGTGCTGGAGATCGGGCCCGGCATCGGACCCCTGACGGTGCGCCTGGCCGACGCGGCCGCCAAGGTGGTGTCGGTGGAGCTGGACCGCGCCCTTCTCCCTGTCCTGGCCGAGACCCTGGCGGGGTACGGCAACGTGGAGATCGTCCCCGGAGACATCATGAAACTGGATGTCAAGGCCTTTATCTCTGACAAGCTGTCCGGCCTTACACCCATTGCCTGCGCGAATCTCCCCTACAATATCACCACCCCGGTGCTGACCGCCCTCATTGAGGCGGAATGCTTTGCCTCTATCACTGTGATGATCCAGCGCGAGGTGGCCCTGCGCATCTGCGCCGCTCCGGGCACGGCGGATTATGGGGCTTTTTCGGTCTACTGTCAGTACCATACGGAGCCGGAGCTTCTCTTCGATGTGGCACCCACCTGCTTTCTCCCCGCGCCCAAGGTGACCTCCTCGGTCATCCGCATGGTGCCCCGGCATACTCCGCCCAACCAGGTGGAGGACGAGAGGGCCTTCTTCCAGGTCGTAAAGGCCGCCTTCGCTCAGCGGAGGAAGACCCTCCTGAACGGCCTCACCGCCGCCTATGGCAACCGTTTCACCAAGGAGGAGCTGCGGGGTATTCTTGAGGGCTGCGGCCTCCCCGCCGACGTGCGGGGGGAACGGCTCGGTATCCCGGAGTTCGCGGCGCTGGCGCGGCACCTGAAGTAGCGCGGTGGAGACAGACAGGAGGTGAAAAGACCCATGGCGGAGATGCAAAAGCCCATTCAGCGCTCCGAGCTGAGGCTGAAGCTGGGCATGGCGTACTATGGGCTGCTGCAGCGGGCAATGTGGCTCAGGATGAACAGGGTATTTACGTCGGTCCGGACAGAGCACCCTCTCCCCTATTCCTGCGCCTCCCACAGGACGCCCCTCCTCCGAAGGCTCAAGGACGTGGATATGTGGATGCAGCACAATAAGGTCGTCAATCTAAGCCTCGCCGTCAAAGCGCTCAACGGCGCCGTACTGCGCCCCGGCGAGGTGCTGAGCTACTGGAAATCCATCGGCAAGCCGACCAGGCGCAAGGGCTATGTGGACGGGATGGTGCTGCGCAACGGGACCTTCTGCGCGGGAGTGGGCGGTGGCCTATGCCAGCTCTCCAATCTGATCTTCTGGATGACGCTCCACACCCCTCTCACCGTGATCGAGCGCCACAGGCACGGGTATGACGTATTCCCGGACGCGGACCGCACCCAGCCCTTCGGGAGCGGAGCCACCTGTTTCTATCCCCATGGGGACCTCATGATCCGCAACGACACGCAGGAGGACTATCAGCTCTTCGTGTCGGTGGGCGAGGAGTATCTTGTGGGCGAGTGGCGGACGTCCGCCCCGCCGGAGTACCTATACAGGGTCGTCGAGAGGAACCACGAGATGAAGGGGCAATACTGGGGCGGGTATACGAGACACAACGAGCTCTACCGGCAGGTGTTTGACCTGGAGGGCCGGTTGGTTGCGGAGAGACTCCTGGTCAAAAACGCCGCGATCATGATGTACGCCCCGTTTTTGACCGAGCACGCAAAGACCGCTTTTTAGTCAAAATGGCTGGTATCGTTTTTACGATACCAGCCATTTTAATTACTCATCCTTGTCTTTCGCGCGGAGCTTGCGGTATTCCCTTCTGGCGAAAAAAGCGACCGCGGCGGCGACGGCCAGGAAG
>DATMXU010000176.1:0-2184 GCA_035562355.1 Pseudoflavonifractor sp. | reverse complement strand
GATAAAGGCAGGTGCCCTATGGCAAAGGTCATTGCTGTTACAAATCAAAAGGGCGGCGTGGGCAAAAGCACCACCGCGGTCAATCTGACAGCCGCCCTCAAAGCCCAGGGAGCCCGGGTACTGGTATGCGACTTCGACCCGCAGGGAAGCTGCACCACCGGTCTGGGAGTGGACAAGTCCACGGCCTTCCCCAGCATCTATGACATCGTCATCGGCGAGGCAGAGTGCCACAAGGGTGTGGTCTCCACGATTTACGGAGACATTCTCCCCGCCAACAAGGCCTTGGCTGGAGCCACGGTAGAGATGATCGCCCTGGACCGCCGGGAATACCGCCTCAAGGATGCCCTTGCACAGATAAGCGCCGACTATGACTATATCCTCATCGACTGTCCCCCCTCCCTGGAGCTCCTCACCCTGAACGCCCTGTGTGCGGCAGACACCGTCCTCATTCCTGTCCAGTGCGAATTCTATGCCCTGGAGGGCCTTTCCGACCTTATCTCCACCATCCGCATTTTGAAAAAATCCCTGAACCCCGGCATTGCCATCGAGGGGGTGCTCCTCACTATGTACGACGGGCGCACCAACCTCTCCATGCAGGTGGCCGAAGAGGTCAAGCGCCATTTCCCCGGACAGGTTTATTCCACCGTCATCCCTCGCAGCGTCCGCCTTGCCGAGGCTCCCAGCTTTGGCAAGCCCATCACCGCTTACGACCCTCTCTCCCGCGGCTCTGAGGCCTATCTGGAGCTGGCGAAGGAGGTCATCGAAATGAACGCCGGAAAGGAAGTTACCCTATGCCTATAAAAGACCGGGGCCTGGGCAAGGGCCTGGGCTCTCTCCTGGGGGACGCGGCCTTGCAGTCCCAGGAGGGCGGCTCCGTCCTCCTGCCCATCACCCAGGTGGAGCCAGGGTTCAAGCAGCCCCGCAAGCGCTTTGACGACGAGGCGCTCAACGACCTGGCAGACTCCATCCGCATCCACGGGCTTATTCAGCCCCTTACCGTGCGGCGGCTCTCCTCAGGATACTATCAGATCATTGCGGGGGAGCGCCGCTGGCGGGCATCCAAGCTGGCGGGCTTGACAGAGATCCCAGCCATCATTATTGAGGCGGACGACCGCAAGGTCATGGAGCTGGGCCTGATTGAAAACCTCCAGCGCGAGGACCTAAACCCCATTGAAGAAGCTGGTGGGTATAAGGTCTTGATGGAAGGGTACGGCCTCACTCAGGAGGAAATCGCCCAACAGGTGGGCAAATCCCGCCCCGCCGTCGCTAACGCTCTACGCCTTCTCTCTCTGCCCGACCCGGTGCGCCATCTCCTGGAGGAGGGCAAGCTCTCAGCCGGACATGCCCGGGCTCTCTTGTCTCTCCCCCGCAACATTCAGAGAAAGGATACCGCCCAGCGCATTGTGGACGAGGACCTCTCGGTCCGCCAGACCGAGGCGCTGGTCAAACGTCTCCTTAAGGAGGAGGAACATCTGGACGACTCCGGGTCCCCCCTCCCCGCTCCCGAGGACCCCAACAAAATCTACCGGGAGGCCGCAGCCAAGGACCTTTCGACCCGGCTGGGCCGCAAGGTCTCTATCTCCCATGGCGCGAAAAAGGGCAAGATAGAGTTGGAGTACTACGACGACAACGACCTCACCGCTCTCCTGGATGTGCTGGAGCAGCTGCCCCGCAGCGGGAAAGGGGGCCGCTGAGGATGAATACGGAACAGGACCGGCGTGAGGACCGCCACCGTCTTCAACGGGAGGCCGACCAATCCCGCCCCAAGAAGAAGGTCTCGGTGGTGGGTTATCTCGCCATCCTCTTCGCCGCCGCCTTTCTGCTGCTTCTCCTCTCCTATTTCATGCAGCAGCGCAACAATGCGGAGGCTATTTCAGGCCTTAAGGACTCAGTGAACTCCTTCCAGTCGGTAGAGACTCTGATCGACACGAACAAGCGTCTTCAGGAGGAAAACGGGGACCTGAGCGATCAGGTGGACGAACTGGACCAGCGTATCACCGCTCTGGAACAGGAGCAGGTTGAGGCACAGCAGGCCAAACAGCAGCTTGAGAAACAGCTCCAGGCCATGGATTGGTTCTGGCGCATCCAGCGGGCTTATTCGAGGGGTTCCAAGACGGACGCGAAGGATCTGATCGAGGCCTTCGAGGCCGCGGGCCTGCCCGCCGCCCTGCCGCAGTCCAGCCC
>DATMXU010000175.1:0-8873 GCA_035562355.1 Pseudoflavonifractor sp. | reverse complement strand
CTCCCCAGTGAAGGGAAGTGCGCCTTTTCAGCCCGGCTCTATTTCTGACGTTTTATACCACCGTATATTTCTCTGGAAATGCACCCGGGGCTCCATATTCTCAGCGGCTTGAGCAATGCCGTTTCTCAAAAGGCGGCATATTCCGTTTCATTGCCGCCATGTTTCCCGCTCTCTGTAATGGTGTGTCTCCTCCAGCATCATGTCCTTCACTTTCATCAGCCTGATCTGTGCACCCCGCTCGTTCTCATCCAGCTTCATGGTGATATATTTGATATTCCGCTCCATATCCGGAATCAGGACATGCTCCAGCGCGTTGACCCGGCGCCGGGTCTTCTCGATCTCGGCGGCCATAAGCTGGCAGCCCTTTTCACTCTCCGCCAGTTTCAGCATATCGGGGAGGATATCGGACAGGCTGTTGACCGCGTCGTCCAAATCGGCCGAGGTAAAGGCGAACCCATAGGAGTAAACCTCGCTCTCGTCGGCAACGAGGGTTTTCGCCGTGTAGACCGGCACCTCCACGCTCATCACATTCCGCGCCGTCATTTCCAGCGTGACCCGCTGCTTTGGGGCCATAAAGGCCACGCGCACGGCCTCGTCGGACATAGCCGAGCGGGCCAGCGCGAAGTTCACGTTGGACCGGCGGATACCGTTCTCCACCTTCTCCCGAAGGGCTTTATTTTCCCGCACCAAACTCAGGAACTGCCGCATCAGCTCGTCGCGCTTATCTTTAAGAAGTTTATGCCCGCGCCGTGCTGTGAGCAATTTCTTCTTCAGGCGTGTCAGTTCCATTCTGGTGGGATTGACCGTCGTGCCAGCCATGTTTCACCCGCTCCTACTTTGCGTCGTAATACTTGTCCAGATACTCGTCCTTGATGCGCCTCAGCTCCGACCGCGGCAGGATACGCAGCAGCTCCCAGCCCAGATCCAGCGTCTCGGTGATGGTACGGTCCGTGCGGTAGCCCTGCGAGATATACCGCTTTTCAAACTCGTCTGCAAACCGCGCGTACAGCTTATCCACGCTGGTCAGCGCCGCTTCGCCGAGTACCACCATCAACTCCTTCGCGTCTTTACCGCGGGCATAGGCCGCGAAGAGCTGGTTCATGGTGTTGGCGTGGTCCTCCCGGGTCTTGCCCTCGCCGATGCCTTTGTCCTTCAGGCGTGAGAGTGAGGGGAGCACGTCGATGGGCGGCTCAACGCCCTTGCGGTAGAGGTCCCGGCCCAAAATGATCTGCCCCTCGGTGATATAGCCGGTCAGATCGGGGATGGGGTGGGTCTTGTCGTCCTCAGGCATCGTCAGGATGGGGATCATCGTAATGGAACCGGCCTTGCCCTTCTGACGCCCCGCCCGCTCGTAGAGCGAGGCCAGGTCCGTGTACATATAGCCGGGATAGCCGCGGCGGCCGGGCACTTCCTTGCGCGCGGCGGAGACCTCACGCAGCGCGTCGGCATAGTTGGTGATGTCGGTCATGATGACCAGCACATGCATATTCTTCTCAAAGGCCAGGTACTCGGCGGCCGTCAGAGCCATGCGGGGGGTGGCGATGCGCTCGACGGCGGGGTCATTGGCCAGGTTGATAAAGAGCACCGCCCGGTCGATGGAGCCGGTCTCACGGAAACTGCTGATGAAGAAGTCGGCCTCCTCAAAGGTGATGCCCATGGCAGCGAAGACCACGGCAAAGGGCTCGCTGGCGCCCACCACGGCCGCCTGCCGCGCAATTTGGGCGGCAAGCTGGGCATGGGGTAAGCCGGAGGCCGAAAAAATGGGCAGTTTCTGGCCCCGGACCAGCGTGTTCAGGCCGTCAATGGCCGAGACGCCGGTCTGGATGAACTCCTGGGGGTAGTTGCGGGCCGCCGGGTTCATAGGCAGTCCGTTGATGTCGCGGCGCTCATCGGGCAAAATGTCGGGCCCGCCGTCGATGGGGCGACCCAGCCCGTCGAACACCCGGGAGAGCATATCCTCCGAGACCCCCAGTTCCATGCTGCGTCCGAGGAAACGCACCTTGCTGCTCGCCAGGTTGATACCCGTCGAGCTCTCGAAAAGCTGCACCAGCGCGTTGCCGCCGTCGATCTCCAGGACCTTGCAGCGGCGCGTCTCGCCGCTGGCCAGTTCGATCTCGGCCAGCTCGTCGTATGCGACGTTCTCCACGCCGCGCACCAGCATCAGAGGACCGGCGACCTCCTGAATCGTTCTGTATTCCTTTGGCATATCCGTCCTCCTCAGATGCTTTCCGCTGCTCGGACCGCGCCTTTGGTCTGCGCTGCCAGGTCCGCCAGGATCGAGTCGTAGCTCCGCTGCAGCTCTTCCTCGGCTGTGTATTTAAAGCGGCCGATCCGCTCGCGTACCGGCAGGGCGACCAGCGTGTTGATCTCGGCGCCCTGCTCCAGCGCCGCGCGGGCGTCCTCGTAATAGGCGAGGATCAGCTTCATTATCAGCAGCTGCTTATGCAGGGAGGTATAGGTGTCCGTATCCAGGAAGGCGTTTTGGTTGAGGTAGTCCTCGCGGATCGACCGCGCCGCCTCCATCTCGAGCCGGTCGGGCGCGGACAGGGCGTCCATGCCGACGAGCTGCACCATCTCATTGAGCTCGGACTCGTCGTGCAGGACACGCATGAGCTTTGCGCGCAGGCCCATCCACGCGCCGCCGGTCTTTTCATCGAACCAGCCGCCCAGGGAGTCCAGATACAGAGAGTAGCTCGTCAGCCAGTTGACCGAGGGGAAATGCCGGGCATAGGCGAGCTGCGCGTCCAGGCTCCAGAACACCTTCACGATACGGAGGGTGGCTTGGGAGACCGGCTCGGAGATATCGCCGCCGGGAGGAGACACCGCGCCGATGACCGACAGCGCGCCCTCGCGCCCTTCGCTCCCCAGAGTGATAACGCGGCCCGCCCGCTCATAGAACTGCGCGAGGCGGGACCCCAGGTAGGCGGGGTAGCCCTCCTCGCCCGGCATCTCTTCCAGCCGGCCCGACATCTCGCGCAGGGCCTCAGCCCAGCGGGAGGTGGAGTCTGCCATCAAAGCCACCGAATAACCCATGTCCCGGAAATACTCGGCGATGGTGATGCCCGTGTAGATGCTCGCCTCCCGGGCCGCCACCGGCATATCGGAGGTGTTGGCGATGAGCACGGTGCGCTCCATCAGGGAGTAGCCGGATTTGGGGTCCTTGAGCTCGGGGAATTCATTGAGCACGTCGGTCATCTCGTTGCCGCGTTCGCCGCAGCCGATGTAGACGACGATGTCGGCCTCCGCCCATTTGGCAAGCTGGTGCTGCACCACCGTCTTACCCGAGCCGAAGGGGCCTGGGACGGCGGCCACGCCACCCTTGGCAATGGGAAAGAGGGTATCGATGACGCGCTGGCCCGTAATCAGCGGCATGGTGGGAGAGAGTTTCTCCCGGTAGGGCCGCCCGGACCGGACCGGCCACCGCTGCATCAGGGTGACCGGGTGCTCCTGTCCGTCGTCCCCGGCGACCACGGCCACCGTGTCGGTCACATGGTAATCGCCGGGCGTAATGCTCTTGAGGACGCCTGCGACGCCGTGCGGCGTCATGATCTTGTGGACGACAATGTGGCTCTCCTGCACGCGGCCAATGATATCGCCGCCGGACACCCGGTCGCCCACCGCGCGGTCCGCCTCGAACTTCCAGACCTTGCTGCGCTTGAGGGAGGCGGCCTCGACGCCCCGCTGCAGCAGATTGCTGCCCGAGGACTCCATGATAGCATCCAGCGGCCGCTGGATGCCGTCGTAGATACTGCCGATCAGGCCGGGCCCCAGCTCCACGCTCATGGGCACGCCCGTGGATACCACGGGGGCGCCCGGCGCCAGGCCGGAGGTCTCCTCATATACCTGGACGGAGACCTGATCGCCATGGATTTCTATGATCTCACCGATCAGTTTCTTCTCGCTGACCCGGACCACGTCGAACATATTCGCGTCCTGCAGGCCCTCTGCCACGACCAGCGGCCCGGCGACTTTCTTGATCGTTCCAATGCTCATGCACAGCTCCCTCTCTTACGCGCGGGCCGTTTTGAGGCGCGCGTTCAATTGTCAAACAGAATATCCGAACCCACCGCCTGCTCCACCGACCGTTTCACGGCGGCGAGGCCCTCGCCCGTATTCCCCGAGACGCCTGGAATCAGGATGACTGCGGGCCGGATCGTCGTCCGGTAGGCGTCGATCTCAGCCGGGATCGCCGCAGCCAGGGCCTCGGTGATGTAGACCACGGCGTACTCCTGCTCAGAAAGGGTCCGGAGCAATTTCCGGGCCTCCTCGGGGTCGCTGTGCTCCACCCGGAACAGGTCAAGCCCCAACGCGCCGAATCCGTAAATGCTGTCCCAGTCGCCCATGACGGCGATCTTATACATAGGTCTCACGCACCCTTTCCCGGATAGCCTCGCCCGCAAGAGCGTTTCGCTTACCCGACAGGATGATCCGCACCGTCTTGATCTCATTCTCTCTGGCAAGGATATAGGCGGCCAAGGGACCCAGTCCGAAACAGTTGTGTATCTGCGGGCGGATGGCGCGCATCAGGCGGTTGTCGCACCAGCGCTCAAAGGCCGCCGGGGACTGTTTCAGCGCGGGGACCGCGTCGGCATACTCCGTGCGCTCCAGATACCGGCAGACCGCCTCAAAGCTATCCGCCGCCGCATCCTCCAATTGCGCAAGGTCCAGCGTCTCGCAGGGGACCAGGGCTCTCCGGAGAAATTTGCGGTCCTTTCCGGTGCGCTGGGCGCGCAGGGCCGTCTTGATGTTTGCCATGGCGACCGTCAGCTCGCCGTAGAGGCGCAGCAGCTCCTCGTCCGATTCCCGGCCCGCACGGCCGATGTCGCGCAGCGCCGCGCTGTCCACCAGTACGTCGCAGAGCTGGCCGTCCTGCGTCTGGAGAAAGAGGTCGGCCGCCTCCCGGGCGACGGCGCGCATCCGCTCTGGGAGCAGCGACTCGTCCCGCTCCTCCACAGCTCTGCGGATAAGCTCCTCCGAAACCGTCCCGCCCGCGCGGTAGATGCCGCTAAAGCGCTTGGGGCTGCCGCAGTCCTTGATGGCGGCCTTCAGATTGTGGTAGTCGACCTCATAGCGAAACACGCCGAACACCGAGGGGTCCTCGACCAACTCGGACATCAGATCCCAGGTCTTTCTCTGCTCGGCGCGGAACATCTCCTCCGGGGACATCTCTCCGCCGCCCCAGCCGCGCTCGGCGAGCAGGCGCAGGCACTGCGCCTCGTCGGGCGCGGAGAGCAGCTGTTCCATGAACGCCCCCGTGAGCAGCAGCTGCTCTTTGGAACGGATACGCGCGACCGCATAGATATACTCCCGTTCGGCCATAAGCGTCCCTCCGTTACGAAAATAGTAGTTGACTCACTTGATCCTGCATCTCGTCGTGCCTTGCGGCAAACACGGCCTCGAAGGAGCAGTTTTCCTCGATCCCGTCATAGAGGAGGAGAAAACCGCTCCGGATCGCCGCGGGGCGCTTGGAGAGGGTGAGCCGCGCGGGCGGCGTGAGGGCTGCGTTCAATCTCTCCTCCAGATCGGCTGGAACCCGGGAAAGGTCGGCCGCCGAGAGGCAAAGCTCTCCCGCGCGGGGATGGGCCTTGCCGGCGGCCATGCGGAGGATCGTATCGAAATAGGCCCCGCCGGGCAGCGCCCGAGCCGTCTCCAGCGCGCTTTGAATCACCTCGGAGATGAGGCGCTGCTTTTCCTCAAGTATCCTTCTTTTGCGGTTCAGCCGCACCGCCGACTCGGTCCGCCGGGCGATCTCACCGACGCGCCGCTCGGTCTCTGCGTCGATCTCGGCGCAGGCGGAGCGCGCCCGCTCCTCGGCGTTCTCCAGAATCGCGGAGATCCTTCCGGCCGTCTCCGCCTCGATCCGGCCGATCGCAGCGGAGGATTCGGCCTCGATCCCTGCGATGATCTTATCCAAACCTGTCATAGCGGCCATCTCCATCTTCTCCGGCGTTCCACATCAGACCTTGAGCCCAGACACGCCGAACACAGCCAGAATGGAGATCAGCAGGGCAAGGATCGCGTAGGTCTCAACCATCGCCGGGAAAATCATGGCCTTACCGAACTGGTCGGGCCGCTTGGAGACAAGCGCGATGGAGGACACGGAGGCCTTCGCCTGGTTGATGGCCGAGATGGGCTCCACGAAGATGACAGGCAGGCAGGCCGCCAGATACAGCAGGCCCTTGATCAGAGAGATATTGCTGTCGCCGCCCATCACGCCAATCTGAGTCATGGTGATAAAACCTATGAGCAGTCCGTAGATGCCCTGCGTACCGGGCAGGAGCTGAAGGATCAGTACCTTGCTGAATTTGCTCGGATCGTCGGTGCACACGCCCGCCGCCGCCTGGCCTGCCATTCCCACGCCCCGCGCGCTGCCGATCCCTGAAGTGAGCGCCGCCAGCGCGGCCCCGGCCAATGCAAGGACAATACCCCAGTTCATCATTAAATTTCCTCCTCAGTTTTATAGTACTTTGTATGGACGGCAAAGGGCTCGAACTTTCGCCCGCCGCCGTCATAAAACTTGCCAAAGAACTCCACAAAGGTGAGCCTGTTGGTGTGCACATAGGCCCCCAGAATGTTGATGGCCATATTCAGCCCATGGCCAATCAGGAAGACCAGCAAAAATACGATGGCGCCGAAGAAGTTGCCGCCCAGCATGCTGCCCATCTTGTTGAAGACCGTCGCGATGACTCCGGTCGCCAGCCCCAGGGCGAGCAGCCGCGAGTAGGAGAGGATGTCGCTCAAATACCCGCTGATCCCATATACGCCGTAAAGGCCCTTCAGAATGCGCTTGAACCAATTCTTCGACTCCCGCCCGGCAGTGAGGATGATCCCCACGGTGCCGATGACAGCCGCGACGGCGGCCGCCTTGCCAGCCACAGCGGGCAGCGTGGTTTGCATGGCCAGCATGCCGGTGAACATTGGCATGGTCAGCAGGTAGACGATACAGCCGCCGACCAGCATATACCAGAAACCCGCGTCGTACAGGGCGTCCAGATATTTTTTATTGCGCCAGTGCTGGCAGAACTTCGCACCAAGGCCCACAAAGAGGTGGATGACACCGACGGCAAAGCAGAAAGCCAGCATCCGCATCGGCTCGTTAATGGGCGAGAGCCACAGCGCAGGCAGGGCGATGTCGGGCCGATTGAAGAAAGTGGCCGCGATGATGTTGACCGAGTCCCCGAAAAACGACCCGAACAGAAAACCGAATACGGCGGTGGATATGCCGCAATAGCAGAACATAGTCAGGAATTTGCGCATGCCCGCCTCCATATTCTTCTTTTTATGGAGCAACAGAGCGCAGGTCACCGCCATCAGAATGCCGTAGGCCGCATCCGAGAGCATGACGCCGAACAGGATATAGTAGAAACAGGCCACAAGGAAGGACGGGTCCAGCTCGCCCCCACCCGGGAGGGAGTAGCTCTCGACCACCGACTCTACCGGGGCGGCAAAGCCGTTGTTGCGCAGCAGGACGGGCACATCCTCCTCCGGCGCGGGGTCCTGGAATTCCACGCTGATATCGAAACGGGCCGCCAGCAGGTCTTCCAGCACTCCGGCCTTCTCCGCCGGGACATAGCCCTCCAGCAAAAAGGTGCGTTTCGACTGCGGCAGCATACCCAGCACGTCATACTTTTCAGCCCGCATCGTGAAGTAGTCCACAAGAAATCGGAGGTCGGCCCGTCGATCGGCATAGGAGGTGATTTTCTGGTTGTTCGCCTCCACCTCAGCCCATAGCGCCTCTCTGGTCCGTTCCAGGGCAGCGATTGCCTGAGCCGGATTTTGGTCGGATTCCGGGGCCTTCACAAAACCGAGTCTGCGCAGCGCATCTGAAAACTCCGCAGCCTCTTTCCGCGCGCACACAGCGAAGATGCATGTCTGCACTTGTGAGGCGCTGATGATATCGATGTACCGCTCCTGTGCCTCCGGTATCAGTTGGGCCAGCTTTGTATCAAGGCTCTGCGCGGTCTCCTCGTTCGGAAGTGTACCGACCAGTACGGCGGTCGTTCTGGTTCCCCCGTAATTCATAGGGAGGTCATAATGAACCCAGGGCATAAGTGCAACGATCTGGGACTCCAGCTTGGGGAACTTGGCCTGGCGCTCGGCGTTTTCCCGGTCCAACTCCAGGATGGTGCCGCATACATCCATGATCTCGTCGCGCTTAAGGACCTGCGCGTCATATTCCAGGATAGACAGGGCTTTTCTTCCATCCAGCGCGGAGAGCAGCCCCTTTTTCTCTGGAACCCGGCGATCCAGTACGGCGAGGGCCTCCTGCGCGTCAGCCTGGTATTTACGAAACTGTATGAGGTTCTCCACCCTGTCGGACCTTATAAAAACCGGGTCCTCCCCACTGTCGACCGGGTTTTCGACTTGGACGATGCCCATGCGCTGCAGCGTTTCAAGCACCGCTTTGCGGTCCCTCCTGCGTGCGCAGATCAGGACCCGTTTCATCGGTAGCACAGACATTGAAAGCCGTCTCCTTTCCCATCAGTCCGTGAGGTATGCCAGTACCGCGTCAATGGCCTCCCGCTTATCCGCGGCGTGGCGCCGCATCTGCAGAATCTGCAAGTCGGTCTCGGCGTCCCCTTTACGGAGTGTCTCCTCCGCCTCCCGCTGTGCCGCCTGTACCACTTCTTCCGCCGCGTTCCGGGCCGTCTCAACCCTGTTTCTTACGAGCTCCTCCGCGTCGACGGCCGCCTGCTGTATCCGCAGCTCGGCGTCTGAGCGGGCCGCGCGCTCCGCCTGCTCAGTCCGCTGCTCTGCAGTGCGAATCCTGTCTATCGTCTCTTTGGCCATAGTCTTCCCTCCGGTTCTTATATCCAACAGCAATTAAAAAGACCTGCTGATTTTTAAACCCACGATTTTGTTCATTTTATGGA
>DATMXU010000174.1:0-2531 GCA_035562355.1 Pseudoflavonifractor sp. | reverse complement strand
AATTTTTCCTATTCTATTACGGGCGGTACGGCGTGTCAAGGGGGAGTTTTTTCAGGCTGAGGGCGGCCTCGAAACGGGGTCTCCCCCCGGCGTCCGCGCCGCGGACGTAGTGGGTACCATCCTGCTCGAGTGTGAGAAGATCCAGCACCTCGCCGGGCAGGCACTCAGCCAGGTAGCCGAGCTGGAGGGAGGAGACGAAACGCTCCCGGCCCAGGGCCTCCATCCCCAGAGCGTCGCAGGCGAAGTCGGCATACCGGGCGTTGTTGACATGGCCGTTGATGTCGGCGTCGCTGTAATGGAGCTTTCGGCGCTCGGCAAGGCACAGGCCCTCGGGCAGGCAGAGCTTGCTGAGTAATTTTGTCTTGCACAGCTCCCCGCCGTCGCTCCCCGTGAACTCCTCCAGGTGGGAGAGACGGAGGAGCTTATGGGTGTCCAGATCGGCGACGACCCAGGTGGAGACCGCCTCCCCCACCGCGGCGCCATCCACCGTGAGGTCGAAGTCCCGGTACATGGAGGCCCCCTTGCCGCCCCGGTGCCAGGTTTTGACGGTCACCCGCTCGTCCCAGCGCAGGGGCCTGTCCAGGGTAAACCAGATGCGGGCCAGCATCCAGAAGGCGTTGTACCGGGAGATGATATCCTCGCGGGAGACGCGGAGGGCCACGGCGGCGTCGGTGGCCGCCTCCTGCAGGATGCCCAGCAGAGCCGAGGGGCGGCAGACGCCGAAGGGGTCCACGGCACGGGTGTCCACGGCATAGGTTTTTTCGTAGCAGACAGGCAAGAGATCACGGCCTTTTCGAGAGGATGGGCAGGGCCCCGGGCGGCGGGTCAGGCCCGCCCGTGGATGAGCAGGGTATCCTTACAGCAGATATCGTCAATATCGCTGGCGGTGGCGGCGGGGATGCGCAGGGCGGCGCCGCAGTCGGCGCAGACCAGGTCGACGGTGCTGTAATTCACCTGTACCTTCCACCGCGCGGAGCCGCAGGCGCAGGAGACGCCGCCCCGCTGGGCGATGTCCTTGATCTCGGAGAGGACCTCGTGCATAACGATGTCGTCCAGGAAGGAGCCCCGCTCCCCCTCCTCATGCTCCAGCTTGTCCACGGCCTCCTCCAGCCGCCGCATGGCGGCGCAGACCGGCTCGGCCTGGCCGACATAACAGCAGTCGAGCCCCGATGAGGCGCAGGAAAAGGCCAGGGCCTTCTCATGCAAAAAGGCCTTGGCGGAGCAGGAGACGGTGTGCTCCTCCTGACAGAAGAGGCAGGGGACGTTCAGCTTCACCCGGTCCCCCGCCAACTCCACCCGGAGGGCCGACTTGCCGCAGGGGCAGGGCAGGGTATTGGGCGCGGCGGCAAGCTGAAAGACGCTGCGCTCTATGACGACGCTCTGGCGGCAGGAGGGGCAGATATAGGCGAGCGTACGGCTGGTTTCTTCCACCATGATAGGCCTCCAAGTTTTCTTGAATAAGGGATATCTCTAGTATAGCTCAAAATTCCGCATTTGACCAGCATGTCCCCACACAAAATACCCGCTCATATTTTCGGCCGTTTTGTTCAAACTAAGGAGCGACACCAGTTTTAAGAATGGAGCGAGAGCGTATGACGACGAAAAAGCTGGGCAAGCAGACCGTGGCGCTGGGGTGCCCCCCGTCCATCGCGGGGTTTGCCAACGTGGTGGGCAAAAAGGAAGGGGACGGCCCGCTGTCGGACAGCTTTGACCACATCGAGCAGGACGACAGCTTTGGCGAAAAGAGCTGGGAGAAGGCCGAGAGCGCCATGCAAAAGCTGGCCCTGGCCAACGCCCTGGAAAAGGCGAAACAGCCCGCGTCCAAGATGGACTTTCTCTTCGGGGGCGACCTTCTGAACCAGTGCATCGGCACGGGCTTTGCCGTCCGTGGGCTGGACATCCCCTTTTACGGCATCTACGGGGCCTGCTCCAGCATGGCGGAGGGCCTTTCCCTGGCGGCGCTGATGCTGGACGGCGGCTTTGGCGAGTGGTCGGCGGCGGTGACCTCCTCCCACTTCTGCTCTGCCGAGCGGCAGTACCGCACCCCCCTGGAGTACGGCGGGCAGCGCACCCCCACCGCCCAGTGGACGGTGACCGGCTCGGGCGCCGTGGTGCTGGCGCGGGAGGGCGAGGGGCCCTACGTGACCCATGTGACCACGGGCAAGATCGTGGACAAGGGCATCAAGGACGCCAACAACATGGGCGGGGCCATGGCCCCGGCGGCCTATGCCACCATCACCGCCCATCTGGAGGACTTAAACCGCAAGCCCTCTTATTATGACCTCATCGTCACCGGCGATCTGGGCAAGCTGGGCAAGGAGATCGTGCTGGACTTCTTCCACAGGGACGGGATGGACCTGAACAACTTCGACGACTGCGGCACCATGGTCTATGACCTGAAGAACCAGGACGTACACTGCGGCGGTTCGGGCTGCGGCTGCTCGGCCGTGGTGCTCACCGGCTTTCTGCTCAACGGTATGAGGGCGGGCAGGTGGAAAAACCTCCTCTTCTGCGGCACGGGGGCCCTCCTG
>DATMXU010000173.1:0-7925 GCA_035562355.1 Pseudoflavonifractor sp. | reverse complement strand
GAGGAGGAGCGCCATGCTGACCATTTCACGGCAGACCCTTCTGCGCCTTCCCCAGTACCTCAATTATCTCAAAACCCTCCCTTCCGGCATTGAGTACATCTCAGCGACCGCTCTGGCCCAGGCCATGAACCTCGGGGACGTGCAGGTGCGCAAGGACCTGGCCGCGGTGAGCGACCGGGGCAGGCCCAAGGTGGGGTATGAGACCAGCGGCCTCATCTATGATATCGAGTCCTTCCTGGGGTACGACAACGCCGACAGCGCCGTCATCGTGGGCGCGGGAAATTTGGGGCGGGCGCTCCTGTCCTACGAGGGGTTCTCCACCTACGGGCTGGACATTGTGGCCGGGTTCGACACCGACCGTGTCAGGCAGGGCGTCACTGAAAACGGCAAGCGTATCTTTCCTCTCTCCCGGCTGGGGGAGATCTGCCAGCGGGTGAAGATCAAGATCGGCATCATCGCCGTGCCCGCCGCCGCTGCCCAGTCGGTGTGCGACACCATGATCGGGGCCGGGGTGCTGGCCGTATGGAACTTTGCCCCCGTCCACCTGACGGTGCCCGAGGGGATCCTGGTGCAGAACGAGAACATGGCGGTCTCGCTGGCCGTCCTCTCCAAGCACCTCGCGGACAAGCTGAGGGAGGGGACTTAGAGTATGGGCGAGTACATACGGCTCAAGCGCTCCAACTGCAAGAACTGCTATAAGTGCATCCGCAACTGCCCCGTCAAATCCATCAGCTTTAAGGACCAGCAGGCCAACATCGTGCCCGAGGAGTGCATCCTCTGCGGCCGCTGCTTTGTGGCCTGTCCCCAGAACGCCAAAGAGGTCCGCAACGACCTCCCTGCCGCCAAGGCCATTCTGGCAACCGGGGCGCCCGTGTACGCCAGCCTTGCCCCCTCCTTTGTGGCCTGCTGGGAGGGGGTGACCATCGCCTCTCTGGACAGGGCCCTCAGGCGATTGGGCTTTACCGCCGCGGAGGAGACCGCCGTGGGGGCCACCATCGTAAAGGAGGAGTACGCGCGCATCGTGGCGGCGGGAGAGCAGGAGGCCGTCGTCTCCAGCTGTTGTCACGCGGTAAACACGCTTATCCAAAAGCGCTTCCCCGAGTGCCTGCCCTACCTTGCCAAGGTGCTCTCCCCCATGCAGGCCCACTGCAAGGACCTTAAGCGCCGCCACCCCGGGGCGCGGTGCATCTTCATCGGCCCCTGCATCGCCAAGAAGGCGGAGGCCGAGGACTATCCCGGCATTGTGGACTGCGTCCTCACCTTTGAGGAGCTGTCCGCGTGGCTTGCCGAGGAGGGGGTCCCCCTGGAGCCCATGGCCGACGGCAACGCCGAGAGCAAGGCGCGGCTCTTTCCCACCACGGGGGGAATCCTGCGCACCATGACCGAGAAGGACCCGGGCTATGCCTACCTGGCGGTGGACGGCATTGAGAACTGCATCACCGCCCTCCAGGACCTTGCGGCGGGAAAGATGGGCCGCTGTTTCATCGAGATGTCGGCCTGCGCGGGGAGTTGCATCGGCGGCCCCGCCATGGGCAAGAACCGCCGGGCGGCGGTGCGGGACTACGTGGCTGTGGACCGGTATGCCGGGCCGTGGGACTTCCCCGTGGAGCAGCCGGAGCCAGAGCGGCTGAAAAAACGGTTTCCCATGCTGTGCGCAGAGGGCGTAAAGCCCGGGGCTGCCGCCATCGAGGAGGTCCTGCGCCGCATGGGGAAGACCCGGCCCGAGCACGAGCTCAACTGCGGCTCCTGCGGGTACGACACCTGCCGGGACAAGGCGGTCGCCGTGCTGGCGGGGAAGGCGGACATCGACATGTGCCTGCCCTACTTAAAGGAGAAGGCCGAGTCCTTCTCCGACCAGATCATCCAGAACACACCTAACGCCATTCTGGCCCTGGACGGTTCCCTCAAGGTGCAGCAGCTCAACGGCGCGGCCTGCCGCCTGATGGGCCTGCGCAGCCCGGCAGAGGCCCTGGGGAAGAACGTGGACGCCATTTTGGATCCCCAGCCCTTCTGCGACGCGCTGAATAACGGCGTCACCGTCCACGAGAAGACACTCTGGCTGGGGCAGTACGAGAAGTACGTGGACCAGATCGTCTCCTACGACAAGAACAGCGACATTTTGGTCTGCGTCATGCGGGACATCACCGACGAGGAGCGGCAGCGCTCCGAGCGGGAGGCTATGAGTCTGGCCACCATGGAGATCACCGACAAGATCATCGAAAAGCAGATGCGCACGGTGCAGGAGATCGCCTCCCTCCTGGGTGAGACCACCGCGGAGACCAAGGTGGCCCTTACCAAGCTGAAGGAGAGCCTGGGACATGAGTGAACTGTGCACTGACATCGGTTATATCAGCCTGAACAAATGGGGCGAGCAGCTCTGCGGCGATCACGTGGAGCTGGTGGGGCAGGAGGAGGACGACACGGTGCTCGTTCTGGCCGACGGGCTGGGCAGCGGGGTGAAGGCCAACATCCTCTCCACCCTCACCTCCAAGATCATCTCCACCATGATAGCAAATCACATGAGCCTGGAGGACTGCGTGGCCACCATCGCGGCCACTCTGCCCGTCTGTCAGGTCCGGGGCGTGGCCTACTCCACCTTCACCATCATCCGCATTGAGGGAAACCGCGAGGCAGAGATCATCCAGTACGACAACCCCCACGTGATCTTGCTGCGCCGCGGAAAGCACTTCGACTACCCCATGGAGCGGGAGACCATCGACGGCAAGGAGATCTACAAGACCCGCATCGACCTTCAGGAGGACGATACCTTCGTCGCCATGAGCGACGGGGCTATCCATGCGGGAGTGGGGCAGAAACTCAACTTCGGCTGGGACCGGGCCGATATCATCCGCTTTCTGGAGCTGATGTATAACGGCGGCAACACCGCCAAGACCGTGTGCGCCATGCTGACGGGCCAGTGCAACAAGCTCTATAGCGGCCGCCCGGGGGACGACACCACAGCCGCCGCCATCCGCATCCGCCGCCGCCGGCCTCTGAGCTTGATGATCGGCCCGCCCTCCTCCCCCGGGGATATAGAGCGGATGATGGGCCTCTTCTTTGCCCGGCCGGGCGCCCATATCATCTGCGGCGGCACCACCTCCACACTGGCGGCCGAGTATCTGGGCAAGCCCCTGGAGTGCGGCCTGCCCCTCTACGTGGACCCGGCCATCCCCCCCACCGCGAAAATCGAGGGGGTGGACCTGGTGACCGAGGGAGTCGTCACCTTCAGCCGGGTGCTGGAGTATGCCAAGGACTACCTGGGCGACAACAGCAGCTACACCGACTGGAGCTACAAGAAGGACGGCGCGTCCCAGGTGGCCCGCGCCCTCTTTGAAAACGCCACCGACATCTGTTTTTTCGTGGGCCGGGCGGCCAACCCCGCCCACCAGAACCCCAACCTCCCCATCAGTTTCAACATCAAAATGCGCCTGGTGGACGAGGTGACCGACTGCCTGCGGAAGATGGGCAAGCGGGTCGAGATCCTGTACTTCTGAGCAGCTCTGTTTTATTTGCTTTTCAGCCCCTGCGGGGCATGAAAGATAGAAAACATTTTTAGGAGGAACCGGCATGAGCGAAGCCTTTGACTTCACGGAAGTAGACGGCATTTTAGCCGAGCTGGGGCAGGACCCCAGCGCCATCATCGCCATTTTCCAGCGCATCCAGGAGCATTACCGCTATCTGCCCCGTCCAGTGTTCTCTTATCTCGCGGAAAAGCTGGGCGTACCCGAGGTGCGGATCTACAGCGTGGCTACCTTCTATGAGAACTTTGCCCTGGAGCCCAAGGGGAAGTACGTCATCAAGGTTTGCGACGGCACGGCCTGCCACGTGCGCAAGTCGGTGCCCATCCTGGAGCGGCTGCGCAAGGAGCTGGGCCTTACAGAGAAAAAGCACACCACCGACGACCTGAGCTTTACTCTGGAAACAGTCTCCTGCCTAGGCGCCTGCGGTCTGGCCCCCGTCATTACCGTGAACGACAAGGTCCACCCGGCCATGACGCCGGATTCCGCCGCCGCGCTGGTGGCCGAGTTGAGGGAGGAACTGAAATGCTGCTGAAATCAAGGGAGGAGCTCCAGATCGTCCGCGCCCGGTACGCCAACAGCCTGGAGGCCGAGAACAAAAAAATCCTGGTCTGCGCCGGCACCGGGTGCATCTCCAGCGGCTCGCTGGAGATTTACGCGCGCCTCAAGGAGCTGATGGAGGAGCGGGGCCTCCCCTGCACGGTCGAGCTGGAGGAGGAGCCCCACGGCGACGTGGTGGGCATGAAGAAGAGCGGCTGCCACGGGTTCTGCGAGATGGGCCCCCTGGTGCGCATCGAGCCCCAGGGCTACCTCTATACCAAGGTAAAGCTCTCCGACTGCGAGGAGATCGTGGAGGAGACCATCGTCAAGGGCGGCCTGGTGGAGCGCCTCGCCTACCATCAGAACGGCAAGGCGTATGAAAAACAGTCCGACATCCCCTTCTACCACAAGCAGACCCGCCTGGTGTTGGAGCACTGCGGGCATATCGACGCCACCAGCATCAAGGAGTATCTGGCCATCGGCGGGTACAGCGCCCTGGAGAAGGCCCTCTTTGAGATGGATGGCGACGCGATCGTCAGGGAGGTCAGCGACTCCGCCCTCCGGGGACGGGGCGGCGGCGGTTTTCCCACGGGGAAAAAGTGGAGCCAGGTGAGAAACCAGAAGACCGAGCAGAAGTACATCGTCTGCAACGGCGACGAGGGCGACCCCGGCGCCTTCATGGACCGCTCTATCATGGAGGGGGATCCCCACCGTCTGCTGGAGGGCATGATCATTGCGGGCCTCGCCTGCGGGGCCCAGGAGGGCTACATCTATGTCCGGGCCGAATACCCCATGGCGGTGGAGCGGCTGCGCGGCGCCATCGCCCAGGCCGGGGCGTGGGGCCTGCTGGGCGACCACATCCTGGGCACCGACTTCTCCTTCCATATGCACATCAACCGGGGCGCCGGCGCCTTCGTCTGCGGCGAGGGAAGCGCCCTTACCGCCTCCATCGAGGGCAAGCGGGGCATGCCTCGAGTTAAGCCCCCCCGCACGGTGGAACACGGCCTCTTCGATAAGCCCACCGTCCTGAACAACGTGGAGACCTTTGCCAACGTGCCCAGCATCATCACGGAGGGGGCCGACTGGTTCAAGGGCTACGGCACCGCCGGTTCTCCCGGCACCAAGGCCTTCGCCCTCACGGGCAACATCGTCAACACCGGCCTCATCGAGGTGCCCATGGGTACCACCCTGCGGGAGATCATCTTCGACATCGGCGGCGGCATCCGGGACGGGAAGAAATTCAAGGCCGTCCAGATCGGCGGCCCCTCGGGCGGCTGCCTCATTGAGACCAACCTGGACCTGCCCCTGGACTTCGACTCTCTCAAGAAGGTGGGCGGTATGATCGGCTCGGGCGGCCTGGTGGTCATGGACGAGGACACCTGCATGGTAGAGGTGGCCCGGTTCTTTATGAACTTCACCCAGAATGAGTCCTGCGGCAAGTGCGTCCCCTGCCGGGAGGGCACCAAGCGCATGCTGGAGATCATGGAGCGCATCGTGGACGGCAAGGGCCGGGCGGGGGACATCGAGCTTCTGCTGGAGCTGGCCGACATGATTTCCAATACCGCCCTGTGTGGCCTGGGCAAGACGGCGGCCTATCCCGTCCTGGGCACCATCCGCTACTTCCGGGACGAGTACGAGGCTCATATCAACGAGAAACGCTGCCCCGCCGGCCAGTGCCAGAAGCTCAAGCGCTATTATATTGAGCCCAGTGAGTGCAAGGGCTGCTCCAAGTGCGCCCGCAACTGCCCTGTCAACGCCATCCGGGGCGAGATCAAGAACCCCTACGTCATCGTGCAGGAGAACTGCATCAAGTGCGGCGCGTGCGTGGACAACTGCGCCTTCCATGCCGTCAAGGAGGTCTGGTAGAGATGAGTAAAGGATATGTGACTGTTGACGGCACCCCCGTCGAGATCGAGGGAGAAAAGAACCTGCTGGAGCTGGTGCGCAAGGTGGGCGTCAAGCTCCCCACCTTCTGCTACCACACGGAGCTGTCCATCTACGGAGCCTGCCGCATGTGCATGGTGGAGGATGCGCGGGGGAACCTGGAGGCCGCCTGCTCCACCCCGCCCAGGGACGGCATGGTCATCCGCACCAACACCGAGCGGCTGCGCAAGTACCGCAAGATGATTTTGGAGCTCCTCCTAGCCAACCACTGCCGGGACTGCACCACCTGCGGCAACAACGGCTCCTGTAAGCTGCAGGATTTAGCCATGCGTTTCGGTATCGACCGGGTGCGCTATCCCAACACGGCGGCGGAGCCCAAGCTGGACGAGTCCTCGGTCTCCATCGTCCGGGACCAGAACAAGTGCATCCTCTGCGGAGACTGCGTGCGCATGTGCAATGAGGTGCAGAACGTGGGGGCCATCGACTTTGCCCACCGGGGGGCCAAGATGACCATCTCCACCGCCTTCGAGGTGCCCATCGCCGAGTCCCCCTGCGTGGGCTGTGGCCAGTGCGCCGCCGCCTGCCCCACCGGGGCCATCGTGGTAAAAAGCGACACCGCCTCCGTCTGGGCCGCTCTGGACGACCCGGGTGTCAAGGTCACCGCCCAGATCGCCCCCGCCGTCCGGGTGGCCATGGGCAAGGAGCTGGGCATGGGGGATGGGGAGAACGCCATCGGCAAGATCACCGCAGCCCTGCGCCATATGGGCTTTGATGAGATCTATGACACCGCCACCGGCGCCGATCTCACCGTGTTGGAGGAGACCAACGAATTCCTCAAGCGCCTGGAGAACGGCCCCCAGGACGTCCCCCTCTTCACCTCCTGCTGCCCCGCGTGGGTGCAGTTCTGCGAGAAGAACTACCCCGAGCTCCTGCCCCACGTGTCCACCTGCCGCTCCCCCATGGAGATGTTCGCCTCGGTCATCAAGACCGACGGGGAAAACTCCTCCCGCCGCCAGGTCCACGTGGCCATCATGCCCTGTACCGCCAAGAAGTTCGAGGCGGCGCGGGAGGAGTTCAAGGCAGACGGCGTGCCGATGGTGGACTACGTCGTCACCACCCAGGAGCTCATCCGCATGGTAAAGGAGTCCGGCGTGGTCTTCAACGAGCTGGAGCCCGAGGCGGTGGATATGCCCTTTGCCTACAAGACGGGCGCGGGCGTCATCTTCGGCGTCACCGGTGGCGTGACCGAGGCCGTCCTGCGCCGCCTCACCTCCGACAAGTCGAACACCGCCCTCAAGACGCTGGCCTTCCAGGGCGTCCGCGGTCTGGAAGGGGTCAAGGAGTGCACCGTGCCCTATGGCGGCGCCGAGCTGAAGATTGCCGTGGTCAGCGGCCTGGGCAACGTCAGCAGCCTGATCGACCGCATCAAGGCCGGGGAGCACTACGATTTCGTGGAGGTCATGGCCTGCCCCAACGGCTGTATCAGCGGCGGCGGCCAGCCCTTTGCCCACGCCGATGAGCAGAAGAGCCGCGGCAAGGGACTCTACGCCGCCGACCAGCTCTCCCGCATCAAGCGCAGCGAGGAGAACCCCCTGATGATGGACCTCTATAACGGCCTCCTCAAGGGCCGCGTCCATGAGCTGCTGCACGTGGAATATGGGAAGGAGGAGAGGTAAATGGTGACGCTGAGCGTCTGCATCGGCAGTTCCTGTCATCTCAAGGGCTCCTATAATGTGGTTCAGACGTTCCAGCAGATGATCGAGGAGTACGCGCTGGGGGACGATGTGCTGCAGCTCAAGGGCTCCTTCTGCATGAAACAGTGCCAGAACCGGGGCGTGGGAGTCATGGTGGACGACGCAGTCCACTCGGTCCGTCCCGAGGAGGCCCGCGCCTTCTTCCGTGACACCATCCTCCCCTTGGTGGGAAAATAAAAGCGAAAGAAGGGCCGGGGTACCGCGATAAGCGGTACCCCGGCCCTTTATG
>DATMXU010000172.1:0-4664 GCA_035562355.1 Pseudoflavonifractor sp. | reverse complement strand
GAGAGAGGTAAACCGTGCTCCCGCCGCCGTCAGGTACTCCGCCGCCGAGCGCTGGGAGGGGACCTGGGGCAGAAAGCTCATATTGAAGTCCTCCTTCCAGCCCACCAGAGTGCTGTCGGTACCCCGGAAGGCGACGAAGGCGCTGCGCACGCCCAGGGAGATGGTGACGGCGGAGAACTGTTTCTCGTCCTCCGGGTCCAGGATGTCCACGCAGTCGGACAGCAGGAGGGAGGAGAACCGAGGGCATTTCGCCAGTGTGTCCAGCAGGAGAAGATTGTTTCCCCGAAAGCTCCTGCTCCCGCTCTTGGCCGCAGCCCCCTCGGCGGCAAAGTACCGCTTTGCCGCCTGGGCGATGGTGATCGCCCGGCCGCTGCCCTGCCCCGGGACGATGCCGCACAGCTTTACGTAGGACAGGGCGCAGAGGATGAGATTATCCACGTTGTTGAAGGGCGCCTGGCTCAGGGTCAGGTCGCCTCGCCAGTTGAGATAGTCGAAGACGCAGGCCAATCCGTACCACCCCTTTCACATTTACACAGTGATTTTAACACGGCGGGGAGGAAAATTCAGCAGCTTTTTGCTTGACTTTCCAAAGCGGACTTACTAGAATAGTTGCATATGCAATTAATGCAAATGCAACAAATTACACGGGGGAATGTGCATGCTCCAGCTGATCCTCACCCATATCAGGCCCTACCGCAGGTACGCCGTTCTGGCCGTCCTCTGCGTGGCGGTGGAGACCGTCTTTGAACTGGTGATCCCCGTCCTCATGGCCGATATCGTGAACGTCGGCGTGGCGGGGGGCGACCGGGCCTATATCTTCACCAAGGGGGCTCTCATGTGCCTGTGCGCCCTGGCCGCCCTGGTGCTGGGCATTGGCAGCGCCCGGTTTTCGGCCGTCTGCGGCCAGGGACTGGGGGCGGAGCTGCGCGCCGCCGAGTACCGGAAGATCCAGTCCTTTTCCTTTGGGAACACCGACCATTTCCAGACCGCCAGCCTCATCACACGCCTCACCAGCGACGTGAACGCGGTGCAGAACGCGGTGAGCACCGGCCTGCGCCCCGCCGTCCGCTCCCCCATCATGATGGGGATGGCGCTGCTCATGTCCTTTCGCATGAGCGCGCAGCTTGCCGTCACCTTCGTGGTGGCGGCTCCGGTGCTGGCGGTCCTGCTGGCCGTCATTGTAAGTCAGGTGCGGCCCATGTATGGGAAAATGCAGGACGCGGTGGATCTGGTCAACCGCATCGTCCAGGAGAATCTGGCCGCTATCCGGGTGGTAAAGGCCTACGTCCGGGAGGACTATGAGGTGGAGAAGTTCAACGGCGTGAACGAAAACCTCCAGTCGGTCACCGAGCGGGCCTTCCGCCGGGCCTCCCTCAATATGCCCGCCATGCAGTTCGTCATGTATGCCACCATCCTCTCCCTCCTCTGGTTCGGCGGCAAGCTCACCATCGCGGGGGGGCTGCAGGTAGGTACCCTCACCGGCTTTTTGAGCTATGTGCTCCAGGTACTCAACTCTCTGATGATGATCTCCTCGGTCTTTCTTATGGTAACGAGGAGCCTTGCCTCCGCGAAACGCATCCAGGAGGTGATGGCCGAGGTGCCCGAGATCGGCGAGGAGCCCGGCGCGGTGGACGGAGACGCCTGCGTGGAGCGGGGGGAGATTGTCTTCGACCATGTGTCCTTCAAATACAGGGCCGGCGCGAAGGAGAACGTGCTCACCGATATCTCCTTCCGCATCGGCGCGGGGCAGACGGTGGGCATCCTGGGGGGGACCGGCTCGGCCAAGTCTACTCTGGTGCAGCTCATCCCCCGGCTCTACGACGTGAGCGAGGGGGCCGTCCTGGTGGATGGCCGGAATGTAAAGGAATATCCCTTGCGGCACCTGCGGGATGCCATCGCCATGGTATTGCAGAAGAACACCCTCTTCTCGGGGTCTGTCCGGGAAAACCTCCGCTGGGGCAAGGCCGACGCCACCGACGCCGAGCTGGACGCCGCCTGCGCCGTGGCCTGCGTGGATGAGTTTTTAGGCCGGCTGGAGAAGGGGTACGACACCGAGCTGGGGCAGGGGGGCGTGAACGTCTCCGGCGGGCAGAAACAGCGCCTGTGCATTGCCCGGGCCATTTTGAAAAATCCCAAGGTTCTCATTCTGGACGACTCCACCAGCGCGGTGGACACCGCCACCGAGGCAAAGCTGCGCCAGGGCCTGGCCGAGAGCCTGCCGGGGGCGACCAAGATCATCATCGCCCAGAGGGTCAGCTCGGTGTGGGATGCCGACCAGATCTTGATCTTGGAGGACGGACGGCTTGCCGCCGTGGGGAACCACGACAGCCTGATGGCGGGCAACGCCTTCTATCGGGACCTGTGTGAATCGCAGCAGAAGGGGGCGCTGGAGTAATGGCAGGCGGAATCAACGTAAAACGCCCCAGGGACACAGCGCGTACCCTGCGGCGGCTGGGCGGTTACCTGGGCCGCCACAAGCTGACGCTGGCGGCGGTACTGATTTTGGTGCTGGTGGGAGGGCTGGCCGGGGTGGCGGGCACCTACCTCCTCAAGCCGGTGGTGGACGACTATGTCCTCCCCGGCGACCTCACGGGCCTTGCGGTCATTTTGAGCGCCATGGGGGCCATGTATCTGGCCGGGGCCCTTGCCACGCTGGGGTATAACCAGCTCATGGCCCGCACCGCTCAGCAGGTGGTGGCCGAGGTCCGGGCCGACCTCTTCTCTCACACCCAGACCCTGCCCCTTGGATACTTCGACGCGCACACCCACGGCGAGCTGATGAGCCGGTTCACCAATGACATGGACACTCTGGCCGACGCGATGAACAACTCCTTCGCCGCCCTGATCCAGAGCGCGGTGGTCTGCCTGAGCACCATCGTCATGCTGCTGGTGCTCAGCCCCGGGCTCTCCCTCATCGTCTTTGCCTTCCTGGGCCTGATGGCCGTTTATATCCGCTGGAACGGCAAGCGCAGCCGCAGGTACTATAACGAGCAGCAGGCCCGCCTGGGGAACATCAACGGCTTTATCGAGGAGCTGGTCGAGGGGCAGAAGGTGGAGAAGGTCTTCAACCACGAGGACGCCGACTACGCCGAATTCTGCGCCCGGAACGAGGCCCTGCGTAAGGCCGCCACCAAGGCCCTGGCTTACTCGGGCACCACGGTGCCCACCGTGGTGGCCCTCTCCTATGTGAACTACGCCGTCTCCACCTGCGTGGGGGGCCTCTTCGTCCTGTCGGGGGCCATGGGGCTGGGTGCCCTGTCGGCCTACCTCCTCTTTGTCCGGCAGAGCGCCATGCCCATGAACCAGTTCACCCAGCAGGTCAACCTCCTCCTGGCCGCCCTGGCGGGGGCCGAGCGCATCTTTGACATGATGGATGAGACGCCCGAGCTGGACGAGGGCCGCGTCACCCTCTGCCGGGTCCGCCCCGACGGGAAGGGGGGGTACGAGGAGAGCGCGGAGTACACCGGGTCCTTCGCCTGGAAGACGCCGGACAAGTTGGGGGGCTATACCTGGGTCCCCCTCCGGGGGGACGTGCGGTTCCACGGCGTGGTGTTCGGATACACGCCCCAGAAACCCGTTCTCCGAGGCATTGAGCTCTTTGCCAAGCCGGGGCAGAAGATCGCCTTCGTGGGCTCCACCGGCGCGGGGAAGACCACCATCATCAACCTCATCACCCGGTTCTATGAGCTGACCGGCGGCTCCATCACCTATGATGGGCTGGACCTGCGCGACATCCGAAAGGCCGACCTGCGCCGGAGCATGTCCATGGTCATCCAGGACACCCATCTCTTCACCGGCACCATTGCCGACAACATCCGCTACGGCCGCCTGACCGCCACCGACGAGGACGTCCGCGCCGCAGCGAAACTCGCCAACGCCGACTCCTTCATCCGCCGCCTGCCCGACGGATACGACACCATGCTCTACTCCGACGGGGCAAACCTCTCCCAGGGCCAGCGGCAGCTTCTGGCTATTGCCAGGGCCGCTGTCTCCCATCCGCCGGTGCTGGTGCTGGACGAGGCCACCAGCTCCATCGACACCCGCACCGAGCACCTCATTGAGCGGGGGATGGACGCCATGATGGAGGGGCGCACCGTCTTCGTCATTGCCCACCGGCTCTCCACCGTGCGCAACGCCAAGGCCATTTTGGTGTTGGAGCAGGGCGAGATCATCGAGCGTGGGGACCACGAGGAGCTGCTGGCCCAGAGGGGCCGGTACTACCGGCTGTACACCGGCCAGTTCGAGCTGGAGTAGGGGGAGGGACATGAAAAAGAACGCAGTACGCGAGCTGCTCTACCGTCTGGAGATGGAACGCCGCCACAAGCTCCAGCCGTTGTTCGCCCATCTGGGGCTTACTCCCGGCCAGCCCAGGGTTTTGAGCCGCCTGCTGGAGCACGGCGGGGGCGTCACCCAGCGGGAGCTGGCCGACTCCTGCTACCTGGACGCGACCACCCTCTCCCGCGCGCTGGACCGGCTGGAGGAGCGGGGGCTGGTCGCCCGCAGCACCGACGGCTCAAACCGCCGGGCCAACCTTATCACCCTCACCGCGGAAGGGGAGGGCGTGGCCCGGGAGGTGGCCGAGGGCTTTCACCGCATGGACGAGGGGCTGTGGGAGGGCTTTACTGAGGAGGAGATGGAGACGCTGCTGGACGGACTGGAGCGCC
>DATMXU010000171.1:0-2962 GCA_035562355.1 Pseudoflavonifractor sp. | reverse complement strand
GTCTATAATTCTGAAATAACGTTTTATTATAGAGTTTTCGCTTTGGCATCAAAGCGCAAACTTCTTGATGCATCTAGGCAGGATAAAAAATGGCCCCTGCCATGGTGGAAACCATAGCGGGGCCAAACCAAAACTGTTTGTAAGACAACAATCGACGGGAATGCAGTTTCAGAACTCCGTTTACCGCTGGACCCGGGCTCCGGCGCCCTTCATCAGGGCCTCCACCTCACTCTTGCGGGCCATGGAGGTGTCTCCGGGGGTGGTCATGGCGAGCGCGCCATGGGCTGCGCCATAGTTGACGGCGACGGCCGCGTCGCCGGTGGTCATCAGGCCGTAGATGAGGCCTGAGGCAAAGCTGTCGCCTCCGCCTACCCGGTCCAGAATCTCCAGGGCAGGATAATCATTGGCCTTGTGTGCCACGCCGTCAGCCCAGGCAATGGCGGACCAGTCGTTGACTGTGGCGGTCTTGACCTCCCGCAGGGTGGTGGCGATAACCTTGAAGTTGGAGTAGGTCTGGGCCACCCGGTCGATCATAGCCTTGTAGCCGTCGACGGAGAGCTTTTTCAGGTCGCTGCCTTCGATCTCAAAGCCGAGGCAGGCGGTGAAATCCTCCTCGTTGCCGATCATCACATCGATGTACTGGGCGATCTCCCTGTTGACCTCCTGGGCCTTGGCCTTGCCGCCAATCTCTTTCCAGAGGGAGGGGCGGTAGTTGAGGTCATAGCTGACGACGGTGCCATACTTCTTGGCCGCCTTGACCGCCTCGATGACCACCTGAGCGGTGGTCTCGGACAGAGCGGCATAGATGCCGCCGGTGTGGAGCCAGCGGACACCCAAGGTGCCGAAGATGTAGTCCCAGTCGACGTCGCCGGGTTTCATCTGGCTGGCGGCGGTATAGGCCCGGTCCGAGATGCCCAGCGCGCCCCGCACGCCGTAGCCGCGCTCGGTGAAGTTGAGGCCGTTGCGCACCTTGCGGCCGATGCCGTCAAAGGGCGCCCACTGGATAAACTCGGTGCCCTCGCCGCCCTGCTGGATAAGGTCCTCGATGAGGTAGCCCACGTCGTTCTCAGCCAGAGCGGTGACAATGGCGGTGTCCATACCGAAACACTTCTTCAGGCCGCGGGCTACGTTATACTCGCCGCCGCCCTCCCAGGCGGTAAAGCTGCGGGTGGTGCGGATGCGTCCCTCGCCGGGATCCAGGCGCAGCATGACCTCGCCCAGGGAGATGAGGTCATACCTGCAGTCCTTCTTGTCTCTCAGGTTCAAATTCATAACGGCTCTCTCCTAACCTCTGGCGGCCTTGTAGAGGGCCACCGCCTCAGCGGACTTACTTGTGATTTCGGCGTAGGCGCCGTTTTTGATCATGTCGCCGGTGGCCATCCAGCTGCCGCCCACGGCCACGATACGGCTGTTGGCGAAGTAGTCGGCGGCGTTTTTCTCGGAGATGCCGCCGGTGGGGAGGAACTTGATCTGCGGGAAGGGACCGCTGAGGGCCTTGATGGTCTTGAGACCGCCATAGTTCTCAGCGGGGAAGAACTTGAACACGCTCAAGCCGTGCTTGAGCCCGATCAATACCTCGCTGGGGGTGACCACGCCGGGCAGGACGGGTACGGCCTTGGTAACACAGGCGGAGATCACCTCGTCGTCGCTGCCGGGAGAGACGATGAACTGGGCGCCCGCGCTGACGGCGGCCTCCAACTGCTCCATGGAGACGACGGTACCCGCGCCGACCAGCATCTCGGGGACCTCCTCTACCACGGCGGCGATGCTGTCCTTAGCGGCTGCGGTGCGGAACGTGATCTCCATCACGTCGATACCTCCGGCCAGCAGGGCCCGCGCTGTGGGTACCGCCTGGGACACCTCCTCCAGCACAATGACAGGCACCACGCCGCAGCGGGCTACCCGTTCCATAACGGTCATCATAAAACCTCCTTCAAATAAGCCGCCGCCCTTCGCCCAAGGGCGAGGGGCGGCGGCGCATCAATACGTTTGTTGAAACCGGGTCTAATTAGCCGCCGTTGATGACGTTCTGCACCTCGGCAGAGTCCACGTTGGCGTTGTCAACGACCATAACGCCGGTGTCGACGACCTTCTCGGTCACGGTGCCGCCGTTGGCGAGCTCCAGGGCCTTGGCCACGCCGTCATAGCCCATGAAGTACTGGCGCTGCAGAATGGTGGCGACGTTGTAGTCGGCGTTGCGGACAATGGCCTCCATCTCGGCGGAGAAGTCGAAACCGACCATGGTGATGTCCTTGCGGCCGGACTCCTCGAGAGCCTTAACGAAACCGACGGTGGAGCCGTTGTTGGGGGCGAAGAGGCCGATCAGGTTGGGGTAAGCGGTGATGAAGTCCTGGCCGAAGGTGAGAGCCTTCTGAGCGTCGCCGTCGTTGACCTTGATCTCATCCCAGAGGACCTTCCAGGTGGCGGGGGCATTGGCGTCCCAGTACTCCTTGAAACCGTCATCGCGGTCGATGATAGCCTGAGAACCGGTAGAGCCGATGGTAACAGCGATGACACCTTCCTTATCCTCGGGGGTGCCGGCAGCCTTCAGCTTGGCAAGCATTGTCTCGGCGGCCAGCTTGCCGGCAGCGATGTTATCGGTGAGGTAAGCGGCGCTGTAGTCTTCGGTGTCAACAGAGGAGTCGATGAGGATCATGGGGATGCCAGACTTGAACTGCTCGGAGACGGGGGCGGCCATGGCCTTGCGGTCCAGGGGAGCGATAACGATGGCGTCAGCCTTGGCGGACACGGCGTCCTGCAGCAGGGCGACCTGCTTCTCGACCTCGGACTCGGCGGCGGTGCCAACGATGACCACGTTGCAGCCCAGGTCTTCGCCGGCCTTGCGGGCGCCGGCCTCGACCACGGACCAGTACTGGTTGCCCAGCACCTTCACCAGGACGTAAACGGTCTTCTTCTCAGCGGTGGGGGTGCTGGGGGAGGCGGCAGGATCGCTCGCAGAGGG
>DATMXU010000170.1:0-7058 GCA_035562355.1 Pseudoflavonifractor sp. | reverse complement strand
CTGGACAAGTGCCCTGAGGTGGACGTGCTCCAGCTGGGACACACCCACACCACCTATATCAACAACGACGGGCCCATCCCCGTCGCCGAGACCAAGAACGGCGCGGGCGAGGTGGTGCGCTATGACCTGACCCTGGACTCTAATAAGAGCATCACCAGCGCCACTGTCAAGACCGTCACCATGGACGGCATTGCGCCCGACCAGGCCCTGCGGGACGTGCCCGCCGTCAAGGAGGCCCAGGAGAAGACCGTCTCCTTTATTAAGGACAACGTGCTGGGGCATGCCTCCGCCGATTTCCAGCCTGTGAATGAGATCGCCGGCCTGCCAGAGGGCCGCCTGCAGGATACCGCCGTCATGGACCTCATTGCCACCGTCCAGCTGGAGAATACCGGCGCGGATGTGACTGGCGCCGCCCTTTTCAAGGACACCAGCGATCTCAAAAAGGGCGACCTTAACTATGGCAACCTCTTTGACATTTATAAGTACCCCAACGTGCTCTATACCGTCAAGGTCACCGGCGCGGAGATGAAGGCGTACATGGAGTGGGCCGCCGCCTGCTATAACACCTGGAAACCCGGCGACATCAACATCTCCTTCAACGCCGCCAAGCCCGGCTACCTGCACGACCACTTTGCCGGCCTCACCTATGAGGTGAATCTCTCCAAGCCCGAGGGTCAGCGCATCGAGAACGTCGTTTTTAAGGGCCAGCCCTTGAAGGACGACCAGGAGCTCATCCTCTGCGTCAACGACTACCGTTTCTCCGGCCTCAAGACCGCGGGCATCATCCACGGTGAGAAACTCACCGAGTCCTCCGCCTCTGTCCGCGATATGCTGGTGGCCTATCTCGCTAAGCACGATCCTCTGGAGCCCAAGGTAGACAACAACTGGAAGATCACCGGTGTGGACCTGCAGCTCGATAACCCCGCCCGGGCCGCTTACGTTGCCAAGATCAACTCCGGCGAGTTGGCTGCTCCCTACTATAAGGGCATCAACCTGAACGAGGCCAACAACGTCGTCGTGAACGGCAAGCTGGCCAGCGCCGACGCCGCGGTGAGCAGCGGCCTCGCGGGCATCACCTTCTACCGCCTGCGCGATCTGGCCGTGGCCCTGAAGGGTACCGACGCGGCCTTCAACGTGGAGTGGAACAAGGGCGTCCTCGTCACCAAGGGCGGCACGTATGCCGCCGACGCCCTGACCGCCCGGGCCAGCGGCACCGCCATCGACTATGCCGACATCACGGCCACCGTGGACGGTACTCCCGTGGAGATCAGTGCGCTGCTGATCGCCGGGAACTACTACGTCTCGGCCGACGGCCTGACCAAGCTGCTGGGCGTGACCGCCAGCGAGGCGGGCGGCGTTCTCACCGTCACCGCCAAGCCCGCCGCCTCCACCTCCGGCCAGGGCGGCTGAGCAAAAGCAAGCACAGGTTCTCTGAGTTTCCACACCGTGGGGCGGGAAAATTTTCCCGCCCCACGGCTTTTTTCTTTACATCGACTGCCGCCCGGGATATAATGGCCCAAATGCGCGCTTTTTGTATGGGAGAGATTTTTTCATGGAGTTCTTGGCGAATTTGCTGACGGTGGCCGGACAGGTGGCTACCCTCTTTTTCATGATGGCGGCGGGTTTTGTCCTGGGCAAGCTCAAGTGGCTTACCGGGGAGGGCATGGCCCAGATGTCCACCGTCCTGCTCTACGTCGTCACCCCCTGCGTCATGCTGGAGGCCTTCCAGGGGGATAACCTGCCCGCCTTGGGCGTGCTGGGCGTGGGGGTGCTGGCACTGGGGTCCTTCTACCTCGTATTCATGCCCCTGTCGTTCCTTCTATTCCGCAGAGCCGCGCCAGACACCGGGACCGTCCTGCGTTTCGGCAGCGTCTATGGCAACGCAGGCTTTATGGGCCTGCCCCTGCTGGAGGTGGTGCTGGGTCCCCAAGCCCTTATCTATGGCGTGGTCTCCTTGGGCATCTTCAACGTGGCGCAGTGGACCCATGGCGCCGTGGTCATGGGCGGGCGTTTCTCCATGAAAAAAGCCATCCTCAACCCCGGCGTGCTGGGGCTGCTGGCCTCTCTGCCTTTGCTTTTATTTCATCTGCGGCTCCCCGGCCCGGTGTTCTCCGCCGTCTCTTTCCTGGCGGACCTGAATACCCCGCTCGCCATGCTGGTCATCGGCGGGCAAATGGCCGGGGCCGACTTCAGGGCTATCTTTACCAGCGCCAGGTTTTATGCCACCGCCGCCCTCAAGCTGGCGGCCATCCCATTGGCCACCGCCCTCATGCTCCTGCCCTTCGGCCTGGATCCCATCTTGTACTGCACCTGCGTGATCGTGGCGGCCACCCCCTCGGCCGGGGCCACTTCTATCTTCGCTCAACGGTTTGGCCGGGATACTGCCTCCGCCGCGCAGCTCGTCACCCTCACCACGCTCCTCTCCATCCTCACCCTCCCTATCTTCGTCGTCCTCGCCCATACTCTGGCAGGGTAGAGGCGGTGGCCCGTACGTCACTTTTTTTCCCGGCCAACACCTGCGCTCTTGTCCACCGGCGCCCTGAATTACCAGATTAATCTTTTTTAAAACTCGGGAACTTTTCTTCCACATCCCTCGTCTAACACTCAAATACCAACCCGCGCAATGGCTTGCGGTTTTTTACAGTAGTGTTACAAATGGCGTGAAGCCCTTGACGTTTTCGCGGCGGGGTATTATCATTTCACCAGTGGTACGGGGTGTCATATTCCACTATCTAGTAGACTCAACACTCCAAAACCAAAATTTAGAAGGAGGAATTCCAATATGAGAAACCTCAAGCGCGTTCTCAGCCTGGCTCTCGCCTCTGTCATGCTCCTGGGCATGATGGCCATCGGCGCCAGCGCTGCGGACACCACCTACAGCGATCAGAGCTCTATCACCAAAGAAGAGGCCGTCGCGGTTATGTCCGCTATCGGCGTTTTCCAGGGTTCTGATGGCAAGTTCAGCCCCACTGGCGACCTGACCCGTGAGACCGCCGCCAAGATCATCACCTATATGCTGATGGGCAAAGAGGCTGCTGACGCTCTTGTCACCAGCGGTGCGCCTTTCACCGATGTGGCTGCTGATCGTTGGTCTGCCGGTTCTATCGCCTACTGCGTGCAGAACGGCATCGTTGCCGGCGACGGCCAGGGCCACTTCTTCCCCGAGATGACCATCAACGGCGCTTCGTTTGCGAAGATGCTCCTCGTGGCTTTGGGCTACAATGCCAACACCGAGAAACTCGTTGGCACCGGCTGGGAAGTCAACGTTGCTAAGCTGGCGAAGAGCGCGAAACTCACCTCCGGCCTGGGTAGCAGCGCCATGAGCAAGACCCTGAACCGTGAAGAGTCCGCTCAGATGGCGTTCAACGCCCTGAAGGCTAACATTGTCGAGTACACTGGAGGCAGCAGCCTCGATCTGGGCAATGGTTCCTCCATCACCATCGGCGGGACCCGCGAGAAGACCGACGATACGTTCAACAGCTATTACTTCTCCACCCTGAAGGCCAATAGCGCTAAGGCTGATGCTTTTGGTCGTCCTGCCACTACTTGGAGATATGGTGCCAAGACCGTCGGCACTTATGCTGACACTGCTGACTACATTTACACTGCCAAGACCGATAAGGACGACATTAGTGACGAGATTGGCAACTACTTCACCTATATTGATGACAACGACGTTAGCCAAAATGTGAACGTTACGGTTACCGATACTGCTACTGCGACTCACACCGCCGCTTTTGCCAACGTCACCAACGCGACTACCCTGGCTGCCCTGACCAAGAATGGCCGTGCTGTCGAGGTCTATATCTCCAATGACAAAATCTCTAACGTTATCGTTATCGATACCTACCTGGTAAACATCGACACCGTGAACACCGTCGGTAAGACAGTGAGCCTCAGTGCCGCTAAGGATCTGAACACTGATCCTGTCAGCATTACCAACCTTAATAAGGTTACCAATGAGGACGATGCGGATCTGTATGCCGCCCTGGCCGAGATGGGCAAGGATGCCAAGGCTCTGGTCGTTGTCGCTGGTGCCAAGGTCATTTCCGTTGCCGCTCCCGAGAAGATCACCGGCAACTATACTGAAAAGAGCTCTTCCGGTGCTTATACCATCGGCGGCGAAACGTATAAGAAGTCCCTTTATGGCGACGACAGCGCCCTGACTGCTCGTAACACCACCTACAACGTCTATCTGGATGCCTATGGCTACCTGATGGGGGCTACGACTGAGAGCGAGTCCGACTCCAGTTATGCTTATCTGATGGAGACCGAGAGAGTCGGCAGCTCCTCCAATGGCCGCACCTATAACGCTAAGCTCCTGTTTACCGACGGCACCCAATCCTGGGAAGAGGTTTCCTCCTACGGCGGCAAGAGTATGAGCGACAACACCACCGCTATCCAGGAGAACTTCCTGAACAATACCCTGAAGAACAATGTCCAGTTCGTCACCTATACTGTGAAGACCGACGGCACCTACAGCATAAAACCTGTTGCGAAGAGCAGTACCCCTGCTAAGGACTTGACTTCCAAGCCCGGTGTTGATACTACCTATGCTTTCTCTGATGCTGCGATCGTTAAGGGCGCTTCCTCTGTCTTCAATAAGGTTCTGGGCAGCAGCGAGACCATCTTCCTTGTGCAGACCAGCAGCACCAGCGGCACCTACACGTTCTACACCGGCGTGAAGAATGTTCCTAATCTGACCGAGGCCAGCGGCATCGTGCTGGTCAGCGAGGACACCCTGACCGCGAATGTCGTTGTAGTCAACTCCAAGAAGAACTCCGTGGACGCTTCCTCCCTGGCCTATATCATCAGCAGCGACCACGGCAGCCGCTATGATTCCGCCGTTGATGGCGACGTCTTTACCTATGACGCCATCGTTGCCGGCGAGAGTGTCACTCTGACTACTACCGTGGAAGTGGATGAGGCCGATCGTGCCCTGACTGCTGGCTTGTACTTCGTTGACTACGACAGCAACAAGTATGGCGTTTCCCTGACCGCTTTCGATTCTGAGCATGATCTCGAGGCCGTCGTGGCTGCTACTACTGTCAGCCTGAGCAAGGGGACCATCACAATTGCTGGCAGCGATGATTCCTATGTCACCGCTGACGACTTCGTGGCGTTCCTGATCGACACCGACGGCGATGCTAACTTGATTTCCGCCGACGATGTGAAGTACTATACCTCCCAGGAGAAGGCTTTCATTATCCTTGACGAGGATCAGGAGTTTGTTACCACTCTCATCATCATTGAGAAGGATGCCTAATCTGAGCATGATCCCCATCGCGGGGTAAACCAAACACCCCCCCGCGCGAACTCGCGTGGGGGGGTGTTTCTGTTCTCCGCAATCCCGTGGCCCTGCGGGGCCGCGGGGGAGCAGCGGCCCTGTATGCTTTTGCCGCCGTTCCCCCGTCTCCCCGCCGCTATTATGTAAGGAATGGAGGGCACGTCCATGAAACGGCTCCGCATCAAATTTCCCTCTCTGCTCTTTGTCCTGGGCTTGCTCTCAGGCTTACTGTCCGTATCCGTCGGGGCCGTTTCGGCTGACTCCCTCGCAGACCTTAGCCAAGTGACCCATAGGGAGGCCGTCCTCCTGATGACCGATTTGGGTGTCATCCAGGGAAAGACGGATGGGACATACGCTCCTAAGGAGAGCGTGGACCGGGCTACTATGGCGAAATTGCTCTATGGCATTCTCATGGGGGAGACCAGCCCTATGTCTTTCGCCTCCGTGGATACCGGGCTCACCGATATCGCGGGTAATTGGGCGGAAAATTATATCAAGTACTGCTACTCTGTGGGTATTATCTCCGGCAAGGGCAACGGAACTTTCGACCCCGCTAGTGTGGTGAACGTGGCCTCAGCGGCCAAGATGCTCCTTGTCACATTGGGGTATGACGCGGTGGACCGGGGCTACGCCAGCGACCCCCTTTGGGCCGACAACATCACCCGCGACGCAGAGGCATTGGGGCTACTGGATGGAATTACCCAGTACAGCTTTGAGCCACTTACCCGGGACAATGCAGCTCAAATGCTTTATAACGCCCTATTTGCCTATACTCGCACCCCAAATTACGCCCTGAGGAATGGGGAGCAGACCATTGTGAACTATACCACCAATCCTACCACCCTGGGGCTGGAAGTGTTTGACCTCCTGCGCTATACTATTTTGGTGGGAGATACCTCCGTCACCCAGGGCCCCCCTTCGATGAGCTATTTCAGCATCTTTCCCCGAGGCGGTACAATCACTGATAAGGCTGATATTATGGAGCAGATCCGCTCCGGCAAAGCAGGCTTTGCCATCGGGCCAGAGCTTGCGGGGAGCTACGCCGTTCTTTATGTGAAAGCGGACTGGTCCCTTTCTAAGAGAGGAACCGGCATTGAAAAGCTGACCCTGGAAGGAATATACTCAAGCGCCCTTACCCCCAAACCCTTGCCCATACTGGGTTCCAGCGCAGCGGGTGTCCCCATTGCAGGTGATGAGACAAATTCTTCTGACCTGACTACCCCTAGCGCCGAAAATGCAACCTTTCTCGCCCCGCTGAACACTTCCGTTACCTATTTTATCAATGGGATAGCGGCTACTTTGCCTGGGGCCAATCGGGCTGCGTCAACCCGGGGCGCGGTGGTGGATCTGCTGGATTCGAATGGGGACGGGAAGGCCGATATGGTCAAGGTCACGGTGAAGTACACCGGGATACTGACCGACGATGTGGAGTCCCGGCAATCTGGCGGTCAAGCGCTGGTGCGTTTCCCTGGCGTGTCAGGACTGTCCGATTGGACGGACGGAAATACGGTTTTGGGCGGGCGGGGCCTCAAGAAGGGCGACGGAGTGCTAGCGGTCAAGATCGGCAGTACCACCTACGTTGAAAAGGCTATCACCGTCTCCGGGTACGCGATGGCGCTAGAGGTCGAGGGTGACTCCGTTCTCAAGGTGGACGGTAGGGAATACCACACCTCCGGCTTACTGACTGGGGAGATCCCCGGCTGGAGCGGTGTGGCTGGATCTTATGAGTTTTATCTGGATAATAATGGGGACATATTTGGGGCTAATTCCT